>JBBIPS010000117.1:0-8488 GCA_037442725.1 Burkholderiales bacterium
TCGTCTCCGCGAACAGTTCCCGGCCGATCAGCATGCGGCGGATCTCCGAGGTGCCGGCGCCGATCTCGTAGAGCTTGGCGTCACGCCACAGCCGGCCCAGCGGGTAGTCGTTGATGTAGCCGTTGCCGCCGAAGATCTGCACGCCCTCGCCGGCCATCCAGGTCGCCTTCTCGGCGCACCAGAGGATGACGCTGGCGCAGTCCTTGCGCACCTGGCGCACGTGCCCGGCGCCGAGCCTGTCGAGGTTCTTGCCGACCGTGTAGCAGAAAGCGCGGCCGGCCTGCAGCACGGTATACATGTCGGCCACCTTGCCCTGGATGAGCTGGAACTCGCCGATGCTGCGGCCGAACTGCTTGCGGTCGTGGATGTAGGGCACGACGTTGTCCATCACCGATTGCATGAGTCCGATCGGCCCGGCGGCGAGCACCGCGCGCTCGTAGTCGAGGCCGCTCATCAGCACGCGCGCACCGCCACCGACGCTGCCGAGCACGTTCTCGGCCGGCACCTCGACATCGCTGAACACCAGCTCGCCGGTGGCACTGCCGCGCATGCCGAGCTTGTCGAGCTTCTGCGCGATGGAGAAGCCCTTCATCCCCTTCTCGATCAGGAACGCCGTGATGGCGCTCGCGCCGCCGCCGGCTGCCCGGCCGCCCGAAGGCTGGCGCGCCCCGTCGGTGGACATCGAAACCCCGGGGCCGTCGGGCTCCGGCCCGGTCTTGGCATAGACCACCAGCGTGTCGGCGTCGGGCCCGTTGGTGATCCAGAACTTCGAACCGTTGAGCACGAAGTAGCCGCCCTTGTCCTCGGCCCTGAGCTTCATGCCGATGACATCCGAGCCGGCGCCGGACTCGCTCATCGCCAGCGCGCCGACATGCTCGCCGCTGATCAGCTTGGGCAGGTACTTGCGGCGCTGGGCGTCGCTGCCGTTGCGCCTGATCTGGTTCACGCACAGGTTGCTGTGCGCGCCGTAGCTCAGCCCCACCGAGGCCGAGGCGCGGCTGATCTCCTCCATCGCGATCATGTGCGCCAGGTAGCCCATGTTGGCGCCACCGTATTCCTCGGGCACGGTGATGCCGAGCACGCCGAGCGCGCCCATCTTGCGCCACAGGTCCATCGGGAACCTGTCCGAGCGGTCGATCTCGGCGGCGCGTGGCGCGATCTCGGCGGCGGCGAAGGCGCGCACCGCGTCGCGCAGCGCGTCGATGTCCTCGCCGAGCTGGAAGTCGAGTCCGGGCAATTGGGTCATGAGGGTCTCCTGGGTGAATCCTGGGTCGCTCCGGGACGCCGGCGGCGTGATGTCGCGCCGGCAGCGTCAGTGCCGCACGCCGTCGCGGCCGGTCACCGTCATCATCGTTGCGGTCATCGTCGCGACCAGCACCGGCTGGCCGTCGCGGCCCTCCTGCCAGGCGCGGCCGTCGACCACGCTGATGGTACGGCCGGCCTTGGCGAGGCGACCCTCGCAGCGCAGCAGCGGCCCGCGCGCCGGCGCGAGCAGGTTGATCTTGAACTCGATCGTCAGCACGCCGGCATCGGCGGGCATCAGGGTCGACGCCGCATAGCCGCACGCCGTGTCGAGCGCCGCCGCCACCATGCCGGCGTGGATGAAGCCGTGCTGCTGCGTCAGGTGCGGCCCGTGCGCGAGCGCGATGACGACGCGGCCCGGCTCGACCGTCTCGAGCGTCGCACCCAGCGTGGCCATCGCGCCCTGCCGCGCAAACGACGCGCGCACGCGAGATTCGAAGTCGGCGTCGGCAGGCAGGTGGGCGCGGTCGGACACGGCAGGCCTCGATTGACGTTTACGTAAACGTCAATGATAGCGAATCCGCACCGTCCGGCGCCGCGCCGGCGCCTCGATCGTCGGCACTGCAACCCGCGCCGGCCGGGTCCAGCACACCGGCCGGCACGTTCGCCCCCAGCGGCACGCCCCGGACCACGGTCGACGCGCCGATGATCGAGGGCAGATCGTCAGCCGGCGCCTCACTTGGGCATGTACACCTCGTGCTCGCTGAACTGGCCCTGCTCTGCGCCGCTGTGGCACACGTTGCAGCGGGCGGCGCTGCCGACCGCCGGACGACGCCACACCCTGGCGTCGATCTCGCGGTGCTTCTGCACGAACCAGGTCGACAGGCTGATGCGCTCCTGCGGCGGCGGACTCGGATCACGCGCCAGCCGCCTGAAGGTCCCGGCGTGGTCCGCCAGCCAGGCCGACAGGCTCAGCTGTGTTGCCGCATCGAGCGATGCGTCGGTGCCGAAGTGGTGCGACAAGTCGGCCATCAACCGGGCCCAGGACTGGGCCGGCAGCAGCCCGGGTGGGTACGCCATGTGGCAGGCGGCGCACTCCTGGACGTAGTCCTGCAGTTCCGGTGCGGCCACTGTGTCGTCGCGGTCGACCGTGGTGGCGGCAATCGGCAGCGGCAGTCCCAGGCTCAGGCAGCACAGCATGGCCACGAGACGCAGGGCCGGGCGGGGCAAGGCGGGCAGCGGCCGGTTCATCGCATTTCCTCCGGGATCAGCGCGTGCCGTGTGCGTGAGGCGCGCCGGTGTGGGTCGGTATCGGGGCGGATGGCGGGGTTCAGCGCTCGAGCGTCAGCAGCCAGGCCAGCAGGTCGGCCTTCTCCGCAGCGCTGCATTCACGACCGACGACATCGTTGCAGTTGCGGCGAAACCATTTCTCGACCTTGGCCGGGTTGGTGAATCGCTCCGGGTTGAAGGCTGGCGCCATCGCACCGATCGGCTTGGCGGTCGATGCGTGTTTGCCGGTCTGGATGGGCACCGCACCGTGGCAGGTGGCACATTTCCATTCGCGGCCGTGCGTCACGTTGAAGAACTGCTGGCCACGCGCCGGCACCGCCGCCGCACCGGCCTGCGCGCTGTAGCCGGCCAGCAACTCCGCCGGCGTGGCCGCCAATGCAGCGGACCAGGTCACCGGCGCGGCCAGCAGCCCGCAGACCACCACGCATGCCCGGGCGGCCCGGGCGCGCAGGCGGACGGATGACGGTGGATTCACGACGACCCCTCGATCTCGGCGCGGATTCGGCACGACTCGTTGCGCGTGCCATTTTCCGTGACGCCGGGATCGATGCAGCGGTCGGTCGAGCCGCTCATCGTGAAGTCCTTCCTGCAACTGCGGCTACCCGGGCGCCGACGAACGCCGGCCGGGGCGCGACCCGTTTCAGCGCCGCTTGCGCGGCCGCCTGGCCGCTGCCAGCAGCTGCCGGCAGCGTGCCTCGTGCAGCGCGATCTCGTCGAGCGTGATGCGCACGTCCTCGAGTTGCCGCTGGAGCTGCTGGCGATGCGCGCCCAGCGCGGCCAGGAAGGCCTCGAGTTGCGGCGCAGTGTCGGACTCGGTGTCGTACATCATCACCAGCTGCTTGATCTCCTGCAGCGCGAAGCCCAGGCGCTTGCCGCGCAAGGTCAGCTTCAGGCGCGTGCGGTCACGCTGGGTGTAGACACGATTGCGGCCGGCGCGCGCCGGTTCGAGCAGGCCGAGGTCCTCGTAGAAGCGGATCGCGCGCGGCGTGACGTCGAACTCCTGCGCGAGCTCGGTGATCGTGAAGGTCGCATCCTCCTTCGTGCTGGCGCTGGCGCTCATGGCGGGCCCCGGGTGACGTTGACGTTAACGTCAATGTAACGCCAGACGCCGAGTGCCCCCCGGGGGCAACTCGACAGCGCCGCTGCGGCAGCGCCAAGAGAAGCGGCGGTGAACCGTTGCCGGATCACCGCCGCCTTGCACGCAATCGAGTGCGTGACCTCACTCTCCCTGCCTCGCCGTGGCGACAGCACTTGCCTGCAGTGTGTCTCGCGGCGCCGCGATCGACCATCCCTCCGAAGAGGGACGCCCGCGTCAAGACGGCCTCAGGACTGGCAACCCGTCGTGAGTGAGCCGTGGTCGGGCCCCGCAGGCCCGCAAGGATCGCGCGCTCAGTCGAACGCCGGCAGCAGTTCGCCGCGCAGCGTGCCGCGGCTGTGCTCGAAGTCCGGCAGCACCGACCGCACCACCTCCCAGAAGGCGGCGCTGTGGTTCATCTCGCGCAGGTGCGCCAGCTCGTGCGCGACGACGTAGTCGATCACCGGCAGCGCAAAGTGGATCAGACGCCAGTTCAAGCGCACCGACCCGTCGGCGCTGGCGCTGCCCCAGCGCGTGGCGGCCGAACTGAGCGACAAGCGCGCCACGCGCACCCCCAGGCGCTGCGCGAAATGCTGGCAGCGCTCCTCGAAGATGCGCAGCGCCTGCCGCTGCAGCCAGCCCTGCACGGCCTCGCGGATCTGCGCCTGTGCCGCGCCCTGCGGCAGTCCGACATGCAGCGTCAGGCGCGGCACACCCGGCAGCGCCTGCGCGTCGGCGTCGAGGACGGCGCCGCCGGCGCGCGGGTCGACGACCACGATCACGCCCTGGCCGAGAAAGGGCACGCAGGTGCCGTCGCGCCATTCGATGCGCGCGGCCTGCTGCCGGGTGGCGCGTTCGCGCTGTTCGTGCAGCTTGCGCAGGATCCAGTCGGCCTTGGCCTGCAACGCCTGCTCGACGTCGCCCAGCGTGACCCAGCGCGGTGCGCTGACCGAGAGTCCCTCGGTGCCGACGACGAAGCCGATGCTGCGGCGCCGCCCGCGCCTGAACGCATAGCCGACCTGGTGCTCGCCGAGGCGGATGTGGCGCTGCGCGCGCGGATGCAGGAAGCGCACGCCTGGCAGCGTCGACCGGTCTGCCGCGGGCATCACGGGCATCGATGCAGACTCGCCCGGCGTCGATGGCTGCGGCTGGCGCGCCGCTTCGCGCCCGGCTTCGCGCTGCGGCGCGGGCGCGCCCGCAACGGCGACGCCGGCAACGTCCGGCGCCGGCGGCGGGTCGTCGAACAGCGAGAGCTGCCGATCATCGACCGCGGGGCTGGTGCGCGCCATGACCGCGCATTTTATGTATCGGGCAAGCGCACCGCTGACGCGGTCGCGCCGCGGTGGCGGGGCGTCAATGCCGGCCGCTCGAGCAGACGCCGGGGCGCCCCGGGTTTGCTCGACCCGCTCGGGGGGTGGGCCGGACGCCGCCCGGCCCTGGGGCGCTCAGGTGTAGGCCTCGGCGTCGAGCCGACGCATCTCGGTCTCGATCCAGGTCTCGACCTCCCGCATCAGGTCGACGTGGCTGCGCCCGCCCGAGGCGATCGGCTTGCCGATCGAGACGTCGATGACGCCGGGCCGCAAGAGAAAGCTCCGACGCGGCCAGCAACGCGCCGAGGTCACGGCGATCGGCACGATCGGCACGCCGGCCTCGATCGCCAGGCGGCTGGCACCACCCTTGTACCGCCCCTGGCGGCCGCGTGGCGTGCGCGTGCCCTCGGGAAACATGATCACCCACGTGCCGCGCGACATCAGTGCGCGTCCGCGCTCAAGGACCTTGCTCCAGGCTTCAGCACCGCGGCTGCGGTCGATGTGGATCATGTCCAGGCTGCCGATGGCCCAGCCGAAGAACGGGATGTAGAGCAGCTCGCGCTTGAAGACGTAGGCCAGCGGGTGCGGCATCAGCATCGGCAGCGCGAACGTCTCCCAGGTCGACTGATGCTTGGACGCGAGCAGCACCGCGGCGTGGCGATCGGCGGCGGCGGGCAGGTGCTCGAGGCCCTGCACGCGCCAGCGCACGCCGCAGATCAGGCGTGCGCCCCGGATGGCCACGCCGAGCCAGCCGACGCACACGCGGTACAGGGCATCGCTGCTGACGAATGGCCGCAGCGCCACCACCACCAGCGCCCAAGGCATCACCGTGAGCACCAGCCACAGCAGGAACAGCAGCGACCGCAGCGCGCTCGCCATCACTCGTGCAGTCCGCCCGCCGCGGAAATCGCGGGATGCTCGCGCAGCAGCAGGTGCTGGGCGAACGCCGCCAGGTCGTCGTGCACCCAGGTGCCCGGTACCTGCCCGGCGATGTGGCGCACCTGGTCGTCGTCGAACAGCGCGGCACGGCCGCAGCGGATCAGGTGCGGCTCGCAGCCCGCGGCACGCGCGGCCTGCAGGTCGCGCAGCGTGTCCGCCGCCATCGGAACGTGGTGCAGGTCGATGCCATAGCGCCGTCCGATGTCCTTCATCAGCCCCGGCAGCGGCTTGCGGCAGTCGCAATTGTCCTCGGGGGTGTGCGGGCAGAAGAACACCGCATCGAGCCGCCCCCCCACCGCCGCCAGGCGCTGCAGCATGTGCGCGTGCACCGCATTCACCGAGGCCATGTCGATCATGCCGCGACCGATGCCCGACTGGTTGGTCGCGAGCACGACGTGCCAGCCGTCGTGGTTCAGCCGCGCCACCGCCTCGAGCGCGCCCGGGATCGGCTGCCACTCCTCGGGCGACTTGACATGGTCGGCGCGGAAGACGTTGAGGATGCCGTCACGACCCAGGATCACGAGCTTGACTATCGGTTGCATCGTTGCCTCCCCGCCGCGTCGGCGTGGCCGGCGCCAACGCGCTCCCGGGGCACGCATCGCCGCGCCCCGAGCGCGGCCGAAGGCAGGCCCGCGCCACCCATGCCCTAGGCCGCCAGCCGCGACAGATCGGCCACGCGATTCATCGCGGTATGCAGGCTGCCCAGCAGTGCCAGGCGGTTGGCACGCAGCGCGGCGTCTTCGACGTTGACCATCACGTCGTCGAAGAAGGCATCGACCGGTGCCTTCAGCGCCGCCAGCGCCTGCAGCGACGCGGTGTAGTCACCCGCGGCGAAGGCCGCATCGGCGAGCGGTCGCACCGATTGCAGTGCCGCGTACAGCGTGCGCTCGGCGGGCACGTGCAGCCGTTCGGGTTGCACGTCGGTGGCACCGGCGCCATCGGACCTTTTCAGGATGTTGCCGACGCGCTTGTTCGCCGCCGCCAGCGCTGCCGCCTCGGGCAGCAGCGCGAAGGCGCGCACCGCCGCCAGCCGCGCCGGCGTCTCGGCCCAGCGCTCGGGCCGCGCCTCGACGACCGCCTCGACCTCCTGCGCGCTGTAGCCGCGCTCGCGCAGGTAGCCCGCCAGTCGCTCGCGCAGGAAGTAGCCGACCTCGGCCTGCGCCTGGCCGTGGCCGGGCGGGAAGGCCTGGAACGCCTGCGTCACGAGCTGGTGAACGTCGAGCGGCAGCTCGCGCTCGATCAGCATCCGGATCACGCCCAGCGCATGCCGGCGCAGCGCGAAAGGGTCCTTGTCGCCGGTGGGCAGCTGGCCGATGCCGAACAGCCCGGCCAGCGTCTCGAGCTTGTCCGCCAGCGCCAGCACCAGCCCGACGCGGTTGCGCGGCAGCGTGTCGCCGGCGAAGCGCGGCCTGTAGTGGTCCTCGATCGCCAGCGCGATCTCCTCGGGCTCACCGTCGTGGCGCGCGTAGTAGCCACCCATGATGCCCTGCAGCTCGGGGAACTCGCCGACCATGTCGGTCAGCAGGTCGGCCTTGGCGAGCATGGCCGCGACGCCGCACGCCGAGGCCAGCGCCGCGCCGCCGAGCTGCTGCGCGATGGCGCTGGCGATCGTGCGCACCCGCTCCATGCGCTCGCCCTGGCTGCCGAGCTGGTTGTGGTAGACGACGCGCGCCAGCCCGCCGACGCGGTCGATCAGGCGCCTCTTGCGGTCCTGGTCGAAGAAGAACTTGGCGTCGGCCAGGCGGGGCCGCACGACGCGTTCGTTGCCGCCGATCACCTGCGATGCATCGGCCGGCCGGATGTTGCTGACGACCAGGAACTGGTGCGTCAGCCGCCCCGTGGCGTCGAGCAGCGGGAAGTACTTCTGGTTCGCCTTCATCGTCAGAATCAGGCATTCCTGCGGCACCTCGAGGAACTCGGGCTCGAAGCGGCAGACCAGCACGTTCGGACGCTCGACCAGCGCGGTGACTTCCTGCACCAGCGCGTCGTCGAGCAGCACGCGCGTGGCCTCGTCGTCAGCGAGGCCGGGCGGCTCGACTTCGAGCCGGCAGTCGAGCGCCGCGGCAGCCGCGCGCAACTGTCGGATCATCTCGCGGCTGCGCGCCACGTAGCCGGCGATCACCGAGCCCTCGGCTTCGAGCTGGCGGGCGTAGCTGTCGGCGTCGCGCAGCGTGATGGTCGGATGGGTGGCCTCGAACCGATGGCCGCGTGTCGTGCGACCCGCCGCGAGGCCGAGCACCGACACCGGCACCACCTCGGCGCCGTGCAGCGCGACCAGGCCATGCGCCGGGCGCACGAAGTGCACCGTGCTCCAGCCCGGGCGGAAGTCCGGCCCGCTGCCGCTGGCCGGCTGGTAGCTCATCAGCTTGGGGATCGGCAGCTTGGCGAGTGTCTCGTCGAGCGCGCGCTGCAGGCCCTCGGCCAGCGTCGCGCCGCTCACCACGCTGTCGAGAAACAAGGCCTCGGTCTTGCCGTCGGGCTTGCGCAGCAGCGCCGGCACCACCGAGGCATCGGCGCCGAGCGCGGCGAGCTTCTTCAGCAGCGCAGGCGTCGGTGCGCCGCTGGCGTCCAGACCCACCGCGACCGGCATCAGCTTGCGCTGCAGCGACTGGTCGGCGGCGCGCGCCGCCAC
>JBBIPS010000118.1:0-8424 GCA_037442725.1 Burkholderiales bacterium
CGCGCCAGGCTGGCCGCATCGTCGCTCTTCCAGCACATCAGCGGGCCCACCCCCATCAGCGCGAGCAGCGGGGCCATCATCAGCACGAACACGGTGTCGAAGTACGGCGGGCCCACCGAGATCTTGCCCAGCCCCATGGCGTCGAGGAACAGCGGGTACAAGGTGCCCAGCAGCACCGCGCCGCACGCCGCCGTGAGCAGCATGTTGTTGACCAGCAGCATCGTCTCCTTGGACAGCAGGCCGAAACGCTGGCCCAGCCCGACGCTGGGCGCACGCCAGGCGTACAGCAGCAGCGACGCGCCGATCACCAGCACCAGGAAGCCGAGGATGAACAGGCCTCGCCTGGGATCGGTGGTGAAGGCGTGCACCGAGGTCAGCACGCCCGAGCGGACCAGGAAGGTGCCCAGCAGCGACAGCGAGAAGGCCGTGATGGCCAGCAGCACGGTCCAGACCTTGAAGCTGCCGCGCTTCTCGGTCACGGCCAGCGAGTGCAACAGCGCAGTGCCGGCCAGCCAGGGCATGAAGGAGGCGTTCTCCACCGGATCCCAGAACCACCAGCCGCCCCAGCCCAGCTCGTTGTAGGCCCACCAGCTGCCCAGCCCGATGCCGAAGGTCAGGAAGATCCACGCCGCAGCCGTCCAGGGCCGCGTCCAGCGCGCCCAGGTGGCGTCCAGGTTGCCGCCGATGAGCGCGGCGACGGCAAAGGCGTACGCCACCGAGAAGCCGACATAGCCCATGTAGAGCATCGGCGGGTGCAGCACCATGCCCGGGTCCTGCAGCAGCGGGTTCAGGTCACGCCCCTCCACCGCGGCCGGCAGCAGCCGCTCGAAGGGGTTGGAGGTGATGATGGTGAAGAGCAGGAAGCCCGCCGCCACCAGTCCGAGCACGCCCAGGATGCGCGCGACGAACACCTGCGGCAGGCTGCGCGAAAAACGCGCCACGGCCAGCGTCCACGCGCCCAGCATCAGCGCCCACAGCAGCAGCGAGCCTTCGTGCCCGCCCCACACCGCGGCGACGCGGTACTCGAGCGGCAGCGCCGAGTTCGAGTTCATCGCGACGTACAGCACCGAGAAGTCGTTGCGCACGAACGAGACCGTCAGGGTGGCGAACGACAGTGCGATCAGCACGAATTGCAGCAACGCCAGCGGGCGGGCCAGCGCCATCCAGTCGGCGCGCATCTTCTGCGCCCCGGCCAGCGCGACCACGCCTTGCGCCAGCGCCACCGCCAGCGCCAGGATCAGGATGAGTTGTCCGAGTTCTGGAATCACTTTGCGCTCCCGGATTGGGGGGTTTGAGTCTGGGGCTGGACCGCCGACACCAGCGCGCCGGCCAGCTTGGCCTTGTCGGCGCGCTTGAGCGCGTCGGCGGCCTCGGGAGGCATGTAGTTCTCGTCGTGCTTCGCGAGCACTTCGCGCGCGGCGAAGACGCCATCACCGCCGAGCTGGCCCTGCGCCACGACCCCCTTGCCTTCCTTGAACAGGTCGGGCAGCACGCCTTCGAAGCGCACCGGCACGGCCTTGACGGTATCGGTGACGATGAAGCGCACCGCCACGCCCTCGCGCACGACACTGCCGGCCTGCACCAGCCCGCCGACGCGGAAGGTGCGGCCCTGCGGCGCCTCCTTGCTGGCGATCTGCGTCGGGGTGTAGAAGAACACCATGTTGCTGTTGAACGCGTTGAGGACGAGCGCGGTGGCCACGCCCACGGCGCCGAGCACGCCGAGCACGATCACGGCACGTCTGTGTCGGGGTTTCATGATGGGATCTCCAGTTCGCGCAAGGCGGCCTTGGCCGCTTGCAGCCGGTGCCTGACCAGCAACGTTTCAGCCAGCATCACCACCAGCGTGACGCCGTACGAGCCCCACACGTACAGCCCGTAGCCGCCCATGTGGAGGAATTGATCGATCGAAGTCCAGGCCATAAGGTTCCTGCGGATTCGTGTGCAATGGTTCAAATTGCTTCGGTGTCACCCGGTGCGGCGCTCAGCGTGGCAGCGCCTTGACCCACTCGGTGTCGGATTCCTGCTCGAGCACGATGGCGCGCGCCCGGGTGAAGACGACGGCGAAGCTGTAGGCCCAGAAGCACACCGTCATCAGCAGCATCGAGGTCAGCATCGTGGCCACCATCTTGGGCGCGGCGCTCATGCTGATCGACGAGCCCTGGTGCAGCGTGTTCCACCAGCGCACCGAGAAGTAGATGATCGGCACGTTCACCGCGCCGACCAGCGCCAGCAGCGCGCCGGCGTTGGCCGCGCGCCGGGGGTCGTCGATCGCTTCGGTCAGCGCGATGTAGCCCAGGTACATCAGCAGCAGGATGAATTCGGAGGTCAGCCGCGCGTCCCACACCCACCAGGTGCCCCAGGTCGGCTTGCCCCACAGCGCGCCGGTCCACAGCGCGATGAAGGTGAACAACGCCCCGGTGGGCGCCAGCGCGCGCGCGTACATCGAGGCCATGCGCGCGTTGAGCATCCAGCCCCACGCGGCCCAGAACGCCAGCACCATGTAGATGAGCATCGACATCCACGCCGCCGGGACGTGGATGAAGATGACGCGGTAGGCGTCGCCCTGCTGGAAGTCGGTGGGCGCGATGGCAAAGCCGATGTACAGGCCGGCCAGTCCCGACAGGATCGTCACGACCCAGAACCAGGGGATGAACTTGCCGGCCAGGCCGTAGAAGCGCGACGGCGCGGCATAGGTGTTGAAACGCAGGAGCATGATGGGGGCGGGAAGACTTGCGGCGCGGTCCGGCTCAGGGCGTCGGCATGGATTGTCGCGGCTTGCGGCTCACTGTTCCGGCTCGCGGGTCTTCAGTCGAGCGAGATGCGCAGCGCCGCCCCGGCGGCCAGCGGCGCACCCAGCAGCGCCATGATGAGCAGCGCGCCCAGCAGCGAGACGTGCGCCTGTGCCGACAGACCCGAATCGACCGCGCCGACGGCACCGGTGCCGAAGATCAGCGCCGGCACGGTCAACGGCAGCACGAGCAGGAAGACCAGCGCCGCGCCGCTGCGCAGCCCGAGCGTGAGCGCGGCGCCGACCGCGCCGAGCAGGCTCAGGATGGGGGTGCCCAGCAGCAGCGTGAGTGCCAGCGTGGCGATGGCCTGTGCGTGCATGTCGAACAGCACGCCGATCAGCGGCGAGGCCAGCACCAGCGGCACGCCCGAGGTCAGCCAGTGCGCCAGCACCTTGCCGCCGACGACGAGCAGCAGCGGCTGCGGTGTCAGCAGCATCTGCTCGAGCGAGCCGTCCTGGTGGTCGCTGGCGAACATCTGCGTCACGGACAGCATCGCCGCCAGCAGTGCGCACACCCACACCACGCCCGGGCCGATCTGGCGCAGCGTCTGAGGCTCAGGGCCGACCCCGATCGGGAACAGACCGGCCGCGACGACGAAGAACCCCAGCGGCAGCAGCGCTTCGATGCGGCGCCGGCGCGCCAGCAGCAGGTCGCGCCGCGTGACCGCGAGCAGCAGCGCGATCATGGCAGCACCTGACCGACGTGCGACCGGCCGCGAGCCACGGCAAGGTCGCGCGCGCCACCGACTCGGCACGCCCCGTCGGTGCGAACCCGCGCGCCCGCGCCGCAGCCAGGACACGCCGACATGGGCTCGGCGAGCGGGAGGAGTTGAATTGCAGGCATGGGTTGATGCCGGATCGGCAGCGACTTGCGCTCGAGCTGCCTCATGGCGAGCGCGATGCTACCGAATGCAGGCAACGATTTGCTTGATGCCCGTCAAGTGCGGGTCAGCCTGCGGTGCGGCGAAGGAAGAATCCTCACGGGCCCTTCATCTTCGGGTGGCACTTCCTGCAGTCGTCGAGCGGGAAAGCCACCCGTGTATGGCACAGACCGCAGGACTCACCGCCGAGGATGCTGTTCATGCTCAGGCTTCGGGTCGTGCCGCGCTTCATCTGGAAGATGTCCGGATGGCAGTTTGAGCAGTCCATCCACTCCTCGTGCGCCT
This sequence comes from Burkholderiales bacterium, assembly GCA_037442725.1. Lineage (GTDB taxonomy): Bacteria > Pseudomonadota > Gammaproteobacteria > Burkholderiales > Burkholderiaceae_C > Pseudaquabacterium. The sequence continues at coordinate 3,955 of JBBIPS010000118.1, forward strand.
GGTGCGGAAACACGGCCTCCGGGATGCCCCACATCTGCGCCTTCAGGTGCAGCGTCTCACCGATGTTGGCCAGCTTCTGCGCCTTGCCGGTCAGGCTGTCCCTGGGCTGGATGAACCGGCCCAGCAGAGCGGCCGACCAGTCGATCTCGTTGCCGTAGCGTCCGGGCGGCACGCGCGCGCGGACCGCGTCGTATTCCTTCTTGCGCGCCGCCACGTCGCCGCCGTGGCAGCGCTGGCAGTTGCCGCCGCCCGCGTCGCGCGCGCCGAACGCGGTCCTGCCGTCATGGCAGCGGGCACAGAAGTCGCCCTTCATCGCCCCGTCGTCGCAGACGATGGGGGTGGCGTTGGCCTGCATCGAGAAGCCGATCTCGTAGTGGCAGACCCGGCACGTGTAGCGGGTGCGGTGGGTCAGGTGCGAGAAGACGACCGGCGCGATCTGGCTGGACGGCGGCACCTGCATCAGCACCTCGCCGTAGCGCTCGGGCGCAGGCAGCGGTGGCAACACGAACCTGCCGCCGGCGCGCACTGCGTCCAGCGCAAGCAACAGCGACACGGCAACGAGGGCGATTCTCTTCATGGCTCGGACTTCGGTTCGTGGACGTCGGCGCCAGGGCGACGCCATTCCCAGCCCCTCATTCGACCGGCCTGCTGTGGCAGCGCTGACAGTCGCTGAGCGGGAACGCCACCGACTTGTGGCAGGCGCCGCAGTACTTGCCGTCGAAGTTCTCGATCATCGAGTAGGTCGTCGCTCCCTTCTTCACGCCGATGAAGATCTCCGGATGGCACAGCTCGCAGCCGTTCCAGGCGGTGTGCTTGTCGTGCGAGAAGATGATCTGCGGCATGCCGTCGACCTTGGGGGTGAGGCGGAAGTCCTTCGGCATGGCGATCGGGCGACGCCTGATCGAGACGCCTTCGAGGTGGTTCTGCGGCGCGATGAGCCCCTGCTCCTCGGCCGTCTCCCAGGCCACGCCGTTGCCGAAGCGCTGCCTCGGCAACTTCGCGGTGAAGGTGGCGAAGTCGTACAGCCGCGGCACCTTCAGCCCCCTCGAGTGGCAGCGCTCGCACGGCGCCGGGCCGGCCGGCGGCGCGGACGTGTCGCAGGCGGCGAAGACGACACGGTCACCGTCCCGCCGCCTGCCGTCGTGGCAGGCGCCGCAGTACTCGCCGTTGCGGTTGTCTTCGGCCCGGATGCGCGTCTGGTCGGCCTTCATCGCGAAGCCGAGGTCGACGTGGCACAACCGGCAGGTGAACTTGGCCCGGTGCAGCCAGTGGTCGAACTCGACCGCGGCGAGCCCGGCACCCTTCGAGAAGTTGTCGATCACGACCCGCCCGTACTCCTGGGCCGCAGGCCGACGCTGTCGGGTGCCGCTCTGCGCGTGCGCGGCGGCGGTCAGCGCCACGGCCAAGGCGATCACGGCCGCTGTCCATCGCTTCATCCTGCGTGCTCCCGCGGTGTGGCCGCGCCGGCCGCTCGATCAGCGCACCGGGCAGTCCACGCCACCGCACCCGACGGCTACTTCAGCCTGGCCTCGTCGACGATCACCTTGTAGCGGTAACCCGAGCCCAGGTTGACGTCGGTCTTGAGTTCGCCGCTGAGCGTGACGACGGCGCCCACCGACGTGGTGTCCGTCGTGATCGCGACGATCTTGTCGTCGGGCGCCTTGCCCGAGCCATCGACGACGGTGACCCAGTTCTTGCCGAGGATGTTCTTGCTGAACTTCGCGACCCTGCCGCGCAGCACGACGTTCCTGCCCTTCAGGCTGTCCTTCTGCGCATAGAGCTCCGCAACGGTCTTGCCGTCCTTGGCCTTCGCGATCACCTCGGCCTTGGCCGGCGCCGCCGGCCGGGCCGCGCCGACGCCCTGGTGCGCCTTGTCGGCCGGCATGCCCTGGGTCGCCGCGGCGGGTGCATCACGCCCGACGACGTGGATGCGCGAGACGAAGCGGATGGCATCGAAAGTCTTGTCCATCGCCTGGCTGTGGAACTGCGTCATCACGTCGCCGCCCATGTACTCGACCTGCTCGCCCACCGCGACCTGCAGCGGCGTGGTGGCGAGCCAGACCTCCTTGCCGCCCTCCCTGACCTGCAGGTAGGTGTAGCCGCCGGCGGTCCGGACGAAGATCACGGCCCCCTTCTGCACGTCGCCCGGCGCGGCGACACCCGCGCTGGCGATGAGGAGCGCCACGATGGCGGTCAGGAACTGCTTGAATATCTTCATTTGCTTTCCAGTCGTTGTTGAAATCTGCCGAGATTGTCCCGCGCCACCGTGTTCGTCGGGTCCAGCACGAGGGCGCGCCTGGCCTCGACGACGGCTTGGGAGAACCTGCCGCTCCTGGCATGCATCACCGCCAGGTTGTTGCGCAGGTCGGAGGATTCCTCGCCCGCCGCTGCAGCCCTCTGCAGGTGGGCTTCGGCCTGCCCGACGTTGCCCGCCTGCAGGTAGAGCGCACCCAGGTTCAGGTGCGCTGCGCCCAGTTCGGGCTCGAGCACCAGCACGCGCTCGAAGGCGGCGATCGCACCGGCGCCGTTGCCCGACCTCATCCGGCTGAGCGCCAACGCGTAACCGGCCTCGACGTCGGACGGCGCAAGCGCCTGCGCACGCGCCAGCGCGCCCATCGCGTTCGCTCTCATCCGGCTGGCTTCCAGTGCCCGGGCCCAACCTTTCAGCAGCGAGGCGGCCTGCGCCTCCTCGCCCTTGGCCGCAGCGACGGCCGGGAACGACTCCGGCCCCTTGCTGGCGAGCAGGGCCTTGACGTTGTCCTGCAGCGCGGTGCCCGAATAGAGCGACCTGGGCGCGCGGTATTCCAGCAGTGGCAGGTTGTCGGTGTTCAGCGCGCCGCTGCCGGCGAAGGTGCGCGCTTCATCCTCGTTCAACAGGAAGGCGTTGAACAGCGACCCGGCGTTCGGGTAGCCGATGCGCGCCAGGCTGGCGGCAACCTTCGAGCCGGCGGCGAATCGGGCGTTCAATGCGACCGGATCGATCGCCATCGGCTCGGCGCTGCCGAGCAGGACGACGTCGGGGAATTGCGGGTCGGCCCACAGGCTGACGTGCGGGAAGACCGTCATGAAGGTCCGCACCACCAGGCGGAACGACTCGACGTCGACGCCGTACAGGTGCATCCACTGCGCCACCACGCCGCCCGGCCTGAGGTTGCTGCGCGCGTTGCGGAAGGCCTCCTGCGTGAACAGCCTGGACGAGCCCGCCTGCCAGGGGTTGGACGGCTCCGAGATCACGACGTCGTACTTCCTGCGGCTGGCCAGCAGGTACGAGCGCGCGTCGTCGATGATGAGCTGGAAGCGCGGATCGTCGGCGATGTGGTAGTTCTCCTCGCGAAAGAAGCGGCTCGCCTCCTGCATCGCCGGCTCGATCTCGACGCTGTCGATGCGCGCCACGTCGTGCCTGCCGACCGCGCCGGCGGTGATGCCGCTGGCGTAGCCGACGATCAGCACGTCCCTGGCGTCGGGCTTGGCCAGCAGCGGCAGGTGTCCCAGGAACACCTGCGTCGTCATGTCACGGAAGTTGCCGGCATCGGTCTTGCCATCCACCGACAGGCGCACATGCTGTCCCTCGCGGATCACCGACACCGTGGCCATCGGCCCTTCGCGGTAGTAGAGCTGCTCGATGCGCGCCAGGCGCTGCGCGATCGGCACTTTCTGGTACTGCACCGCGTAGGCGTATGGGCCGCTCGTCATCTTCAGCCGGTCCCACGGCGGCTGCCAGACGAAGGCCAGCAGCACGATCAGCGCTGCGGCGAATCCGGGCACCGCGAATCGCACGCCGCCGCCCGGCCTGCCCTTCAGGACGACCGCCAGCGCCAGCGCGCTGGCCAGGTTGATGAAGATCGTCGACAGCAGCGTGTGCTGGATGCCCAGCACGGGCAGCAGCACGAAGCCGGCCAGGAAGGCACCCAGGATCGCGCCGACGGTGTTGCCGGCGTAGAGCAGGCCGATGCGTCGTCCGCTGCTGCCCAGGCTCTCGACCACCAGCGCGCTGGCGACCGGGAACGACGCGCCCATGAACAGCGTGGCAGGCACCATGACCAGGAAACACAGCAGGAAGTTGCCGAGCTGGAACAGGCCGTGGTCCTGGCCCAGCACGCCGAACAGCGCGACGAAGGCATCGGGCAGAAGTCCGAACAGCGCCGCCGTGCCGAGCGCGAAGACGCCGATCAGCAACTGGCACAGCGCGAGCAACCCCAGCCCCGGCTTGCGCTGCAGCGCATAGCGCCGGATGAGCGCGCTGCCGAGCGCGATGCCGATCAGGAACGTGGCCAGCATCAGCGTGAACGCGTAGGTGGACGAGCCGATCACGAGCGTCAACACCCGCGTCCAGGCCACCTCGTAGATGAGCGCGGCCAGGCCTGAGAAGAACAGCACCGCCACCGCCGCCACGGCCGGGACCGACCAGCGCGGTGCGCCCGCCGCGGCGGGCCGCCCCGCCGTGGCCGGACCGACCCAGATCGGAAGAGC
>JBBIPS010000119.1:0-8398 GCA_037442725.1 Burkholderiales bacterium
GGCGCGGCACTGCTCTCGGCTGCGTTCTGGGCCGCCGGCGCCCCGGCTGCCGCAGCAGAGACGCTCGACTTCGAGCAGAGTGTCGCGACGGCGCTGCAGCAGAACCCGAGCCTGGCCGCCAGCCGCAGCCAGATCGACCAGGCGCTGGCCGGATTGCGCCAGGCCAGCGGCGGTCGTCTGCCCAGACTGACAGCCTCGGTCAGCCCGATGCGAACCAACGACGCGCTGAACGTGTTCGGCACCAAGCTGTCGCAGCGCAACGCCACCTTCAACGACTTCGGCATCGGCCAGTTCGCCGGCCCGGCCACGTTGGGCGTCGCGCCCGGCGGGCTGAACCATCCGGGCAGCGTGAACAACCTGAACACCCGCATCGAAGCCCAACTGCCGCTCTACACCGGCGGCCTGATCGAGGGCGGCATCGAGCAGGCGCAAGCCGCTATCCAGGCCGCTCGAAACGGCGACGTGGCGGCGCGCCAGCAGGTCACCTTCCACGTGCTGCAGGCCTACCAGGCGGTGCACGCCGCCCGCGCCTTCGTCGGCGTGGCTCGACGCGCCGAGGCGGCGGCGGCCGCGCATGTCAGGACGATCGAAAGCCTGGTCAAGGGCGGCGTGGTGGTCAGGAGCGACCTGCTGTCGGCGCAGGTGCGCTTGCAGGAGGTACGCATCCAGCTGATGCAAGCCGACAACGCCGAGGCCGCGGCGCTGGATCAGTTGCGCATCCTGCTCGGCCTGCCCGCTGCGCAGGCGCTCGACGTCGGGGCCCCGGTGATGCCGGCCGCCGTGACCGCAAGCGCCGCCGAGCTGCGCGCCGCGGCGCTGGCCGGCAACCCGCAGCTCAAGGCGATGCGCGACCAGCTCGACGCCGCGCAGGCGGGCGTCAGGGTGGCCCGGGCGGGTCTGTACCCACAGGTCGGACTGATGCTCAGGCACGACCGCAACGACAGCCACATCGGCTTCGGTGGCAGCTCGTACACCGTGGCAGCCACGCTGAGCTGGACCTTGTTCGACGGCAACGTCACGCACGCCGCCGTCGATCGCGCCGCCGCCGGTCGCGCCGAACTGCAGGCGCGACTGCGGCAGGCGCAGGACGCGGTCAGCCTGCAGGTCGACGAAGCGCGCCGCAAGGCCGGCGAGGCCGAGCAGCGCCTGGCTGCGCTGGATCTGGCCGTGACGAGCGCCGATGCCGCCACCGCACTGGTGGACAGGCGCTACGCCAACGGGGCCGCCACCATCGTCGAGTTGCTCGCCGCCCAGGCGCAGCAGGACAAGGCGCGCGCCGATGTCGTGGCGGCCCGGTTCGACCTGGCCGTGCAGCGCGCCAGCCTGAAGCTGGCCCTCGGCCAGCTCGAAGCCAACCCATTGTGAAGAACTCGGAGTCGATCGTGGATCCTCGAGGCATGAAGGTCATCCCCGCGGCCGTGCTGGCGCTGTCGCTCGCGCTGGCGTTGAGCGCATGCGGCGAAAGCAGCCCGCCGCCCGCCGCCACCCGGGCGCGCACCGTCACCGCCGACACGGTCGTCGTGCAGCGGGTCACCTTGCCGGTGGTCGCCACGGCCCCCGGCGGCGTGATGGCCGAGCAGCAGGCGCAGATCGCCTCGCGCCTGATGGGCTTCATCCGTGAAGTGGCCGTGCACGAAGGGCAGACGGTGGTCGCCGGCCAGCGCCTGTTCACGCTCGATCCGGCCGACATCCAGGGCCAGGTGAGACAGGCCAGGGCCGGGCTGGCGCAGGCCGAGGCCGCCCTGGCCGATGCCCAGGGCGACTACGCGCGCTTCGGCAACCTGTACCGCGAGGAGGCCATCCCCAGGCTGCAATGGGACAAGGTGCGCCTGCAGTACCAGCTGGCCCAGCAGCAGGTAGCGGCGGCCCGCGCCGGCCTCGACACCGCCGCCTCGCAGATGCGCTACGCGACCCTGACCGCGCCGTTCGCCGGCGTCGTCACGCAGAAGCTGGCCAACGTGGGCGACCTGGCCGCACCGGGGCGACCGCTGCTGGTGCTGGAGAACCCGTCGAAGCTGCAGGTCCAGACCAGCGTCTCGTCCGACGTGTACGCGCAGCTGAAGCCGGGCGGCAGCGTCGGCCTGCAGGCCGGCGACAGCGGCAGCGCCGTCACCGGCACGATCGCGCGCCTGGTGCCCGCCGCCGATCCGGTCGCGCACAGCCACCTCGTCAAGATCGACTTGCCCAGGGACAGCGGCTTGAAGAGCGGCATGTACGTGCTCGTCTCGTTCCCGATCGGCCAGCGCGAGGGCATGCGCATTCCCCGCGCGGCCGTGCTCGACCGCGCCGGGATCAGCGGCGTGTTCGTGGTCGATGCCCAGGGGGTGGCCCGCTACCGCATGGTGCGCGTCGGCCAGGCGAGCGCCGGGCAGGTCGAAGTCCAGGCCGGGCTCGTGCCCGGCGAGCGTGTCGTGACCTCGGCCAGCGCCGACCTCGAGTCGGGCGACAAGGTGGTCAGGGCAGGAGCGGGCCATGACTGAGCCGAACCCGGCACGCTTGAACATCGCGGGCCGGATCGCCCACGCCTTTCTCGAGTCGAAGATCACCGCCGTGCTGATGCTGGCGGTGAGCCTGGCCGGGCTGATGGCGCTGTTCATCACGGCGCGCGAATACAACCCGCAGATCGTCGTTCCCGCCGCCAACATCATCGTCGGCAAGCCCGGCGCCTCAGCCACCGAAGTGCAGAACCTGGTGGTCAAGCCGCTGGAGGCGATCATCAACGCCGCCTCCGGCGTCAAGCACACCTTCGGCTACGCGGCGCCGGACTTCGGCGTCGTCACGGTCCAGTTCGAGGTCGGCGAGGACCAGCAGAAGAGCATGGTCAAGGTCTACGACCAGATCATGCACAACCTCGACCGCATCCCGCCCGGCGCGATGCAGCCGCTGGTCAAGTCGATCAACGTCGACGACGTGCCGATCATGACGCTGACGCTGAGTGCGACCCAGGTGGGCGACGATCAGCTGCGGCAGGTGTCGGCACGCGTGCTGGAGCAGCTGCGCAACATCCCCGGGGTCTCGTTCACCGAGCTGGTCGGAGGTGCGCCGCACGCGGTGAACGTCTGGATCTCGCCGGCCAGGCTCGCGGCGGCCGGCCTCGGCCTCGACCAGGTCGACCGCATGCTGCAGGGCGCCAACGTCTCGCTGCCGATCGGCGCGCTGGTCGATGCCGGCCGCAACCAGCCGCTGCGCCTGTCCGGCTCGATCGGCAATGCGCGCGAAGTCGGGCAGGTCATCGTCGGAGCGCCCAACGGCCGGCCCGTGTTCCTGAAGGACATCGCCGAGATCGAGGAAGGCGCAGCCGAAGCCGACGTGCAGACCCGCTTTGCCTACGGTGCCGCCGCCCGCGCCCCGGCCCATCGCGGCGAGGCCCCGGCGGTCACGATCGCGATCGCCAAGAAGGCCGGCACCAACGCGGTCGTCGTCGCCGATGCGGTGCTCGCCAAGCTCGACAGCCTGAAGCGCCAGGCCATTCCCCAGGGCATCGATGTGGCCGTCACCCGCAACGACGGCGCCAAGGCCGACGCGGAGGTGAATACGCTGGTCGAGCACCTGGGCATCGCGATCGGCTCGGTGATGGTGATCCTGGTGCTGTTCCTGGGCTGGCGCGAAGCCGCGATCGTCGCGCTGACCGTGCCGCTGACCCTGTTCGTGGTGCTGGTCGTCGGCTTCATCGCCGGCCAGACGATCAACCGCATCACGCTGTTCGCGCTGATCCTGTCGCTCGGTCTGCTGGTGGACGCAGCGATCGTGGTGGTGGAGAACATCCACCGGCACGTGCACCAGGGCGACACCAATCTCAAGCAGGCGCTGGTCAACGCCACCAACGAGATCGGCAACCCCACCAACATCGCGACGATCGCGGTCATCCTGGCCTTCATCCCGATGGCGTTCGTCACCGGCATGATGGGGCCGTTCATGCGGCCGATCCCGTTCAACGCGCCGGTGGCGATGATCGCCTCGCTGGTGATCGCCTACATGGTGGTGCCCTGGGCTGCCAATATCTGGCTCGCCGACCAGGCCGCCACGGCGCGCTCCGCCCGACCCGGCCTGGAGGAGCAGGACACCGATCCGAAGGACTGGCTGCACCGCGCCTACGTGGCGGTGATCACGCCGTTCATCGACCACGCCGGCCGGCGCAACCTGCTGTTCGCCGTCGTGCTGGGTCTGCTGCTGGCGGCCATGCTCCAGCCCGCCTGGCAATTCGTCCGGCCCGCGGGCATGAACGGCGCGCTGTCGGCGCTGGGCGTCGAGCTGAAGATGCTGCCCAACGACAACACCGATACCTTCCTGGTCCAGGTCGACACCCCCGCCGGCACGGCGCTGGCCGACACCGACCGGGTGGCGCGCGCGGTGGGCGACGTGCTGGCCCGCACGCCGTACGTGACCGACTACCAGACCTTCCTCGGCATGACGGCGCCGGTGGACTTCGCCGCGCTGGTGCGTGGCGACATGCTCAAGCGCGGCGACCACATCGCCCAGTTGCGCGTCAACCTGACCCGCAAGCACGAGCGCCCGGTCGCGTCGCATCGGATCGTCAACGATTTCGATGCCGCGCTGGCCCCGGTACGTCAGGCGTTCCCGCAGGCCAAGGTGAAGCTCTACGAAACCCCGCCCGGCCCGCCGGTGCAGTCGCAGATCTTGGCCGAGCTGTACGGCCCGGACTACGACAAGCTGCGCGCCGCAGCGGCCGACGTGGACCGCGAATTCGGCAAGGTCTTCGGCATCGTCAATGTCGACGATTCCGCGACCGCCAGCGTGAACGCGTTTCACGTCAAGGTGGACCGCGAGCAGGCTGCGCTGTCCGGCGTCGCGGTCGGTCAAGTCGCCAAGCTGATGCACGACTACGTCTCCGGCTTCTCGATCGGCACCGTGCACATGGACGACGCACGCGAGCCGGTCAACATCACCGTACGCCTGCCGCGCAGCGAACGCCAGACGCCGGCGCAGATGCTGTCGCTGCGGGTCATGAACATGGCGGGCCAGCAGGTGCCGCTGTCGGCCATCGCGACGGTCGAGCGCGCGACCCAGGACAAGCCCATCCACGACCGCGACCAGCATCCGGTGGTCATGGTCGGCGGCGAGTTGCTGAAGTCGAGCCCGGTGTACGCCGTACTGACGCTGGACCGGCTGCTCGACGGCCAACTGCTGCCCTCCGCGGTGAAGTTCAAGACGGGCAACCTGGGCTTCGTCGAGACTCAACCCGACGACGTGACGAACTACCACCTGCTGTGGGGCGGCGAGATGCGGCTCACGCTCGACGTGTTCCGCGATCTCGGCTCGGCCTTCCTCGTCGCGCTGGTCTTCATCTACCTGTTGTTGGTGGCGTACTACCGGTCCTTCATGACGCCGCTGATCGTCATGGGGGCGATTCCGCTCACGCTGGTGGGAGTGTTCCCCGGGCACTGGATCACCCAGCAGGCGTTCACCGCCACCTCGATGATCGGCGTCATCGCGCTGGCCGGTGTGGTGGTGCGCAATTCGCTGCTGCTGATCGACTTCATCGTCGATTACCGGGCCCGCGGCTATCGCCTCGAGCAGGCGGTCATCCAGGCGGGTGCGGTGCGCTTGCGTCCGATCATGCTGACTGCACTGGCGATCATCATGGGCTCGGCGGTGATGGTGACCGACCCGGTCTTCGGCGGCCTGGCGGTGTCGCTGATCTTCGGCACCTTCGCCTCCACCGTGCTGACGCTGGTCGTCATTCCGCTGCTGTACTTCCTGTGGGAGCGCCGCCTGCTGGCGCGTCAATTGAAGACTGCCTGACTCGACAAGGAACCCGACATGACCACCTGGCAAACCGTGCGCGTCCTCGCCGGCGCATTCATCCTCGTCTCGCTCGCGCTGGGCACCCCGGGCAGCCCGGTCTTCGTCAACACCTGGTGGCTCGCCTTCACGGCGTTCGTCGGCGTCAACCTGCTGCAGAGCGGGCTGACCCGGTGGTGCCTGATGGAGACCCTGCTGCGCAGGCTCGGGCTGCGCCCGGGGGCCTGAGGCGCGAGTCGCTGCGGGACGGCCCGGTGTCGATCGCTCCCGATCGCGCTACGGCGCGAAGGACCAGACCGGCACCTCGCGCGAGGGCTCGCACCTCAGCGCCGCGCTGACGCCGCCGAACAGAGCGTGCGCAGCGCGAACTGCGCCGGACGCGGCGCCTTCATCGTCGTGCCGGCGTCGCCGCCGCCGACCGCTACGATGACGATCGACGCCGCCGCGACACCAGGCCCATCCGGTGTGCCGCACCGGGCGCGAACGCTTCAGGAGCACCCCATGCCCATCCACATCGTCAGGCTCGGCAGCGAACGCGCGCCGGGCGAAGGTCCGCGCATCGGCACCGTGCGGCGGCCGCCGCGCGGCGTGCCGAAGACCGAGTTCGCGCGCCGCAACTGGTACGACGTCTGGTACCCCAACCTGGCGCCCAGCGTCGAGACCATGAAGCTCGGCCAGCAGGCGAGCGACGACGCGGGCTGGGCGGTCTTCGCCAGGCGCTACCGCGCCGAGATGGCGCGGCCCGACGCCACGCGCTCGATCGACCTGCTCGCCACGCTGTCGCACGCGGCCAGCTTCTCGCTCGGTTGCTACTGCCAGGACGAGTCGCACTGCCACCGCTCGCTCCTGCGCGCGTTGCTCGAGGAGCGCGGCGCCGCGGTGGCCGATTAGCGCGTCGGGGCGCAGCGCACGCTGCGTTCAGCGCATCGCCCGCGCGGGGCCGCGGCACGGCGTCATCGCGCCGCCTGCCCGGCACCAGCGCCCAACGCCTTGACCATGTCGAGCCCGGTCACGGTGTAGCCGAGCCGGCGGTACAGCGCCTGCGCGCCGGCGTTGTCGCCGAACACATGCAGCCCGATGCGCGCCAGGCCGAACCCGGCGGCCATGCCTTCGAGCAGTTCGAAGGCGCGGCGCGCGTGGCCCTGGCGGCGATGCGCCGGATCGACGTCGACGTCGTAGACGTATCCGCTGCGCAGGCCGTGATGGTCCTCGACTGCGAACCAGAGGTGGCCCACGGCCGGACCGTCGGCGCCGGCCAAGATTTCGAACAGGTGGTTGTCGGGTGTGGCCAGACCTTGCGGCAGCAGGCTCTGGAATTCGGCCAGTGAACGGTCGAGTGCGCCTTGTTCCGGCCAGCGCCCGCAGCGGACGTTGTCTTCGGCGTAGCCGGCCACCGCCGCCTGCACGTAGGCTGGGAAGGTTTCAGCGCGCATTGGCGCCAGTACGGTCGCGGCACCGCGACGCCTGGTGGGCGGAGGGGTCACCGACGCAGGCGGAACGCGCCGCGGCAGCGGTTTGGCCGCGCTCATCGACGCGTGCTCATCGCGACATGCTCACGATCACCCGCTCAGGCGCGCGGCCCGCGCGCCAGCAGCGTGGCCACTGCGGCGGCCGAGCGCACGCCGAGCTTGGCGAAGACGCGGGCCCGGTGCACCTCCACCGTGCGCACCGAGATGCACAACTCGTCGGCGATGATCTTGTTGAGCTTGCCGGCGGCCACGCGCAACATCACCTCGTGCTCGCGCTCGGTCAGGCTGGCCAGCCGCGCGGCGCGCTCGGCGCCCTGGGCATCGGCGGCGCAGCGCGCGGCATCGACGCGCAGCGCCTTGTGGATGCGCTCGACCAGCGCGCTGTCGCTGAACGGCTTCTCGACGAAATCGAACGCCCCCTTGTGCAGCGCCTCGACCGCCATCGGGATGTCGCCATGGCCGCTGAGGAAGATCACCGGCAGGTCGACGCCGCGGGCGAGCAACTGGTCGTGCACCTGCAGGCCGGACAGCGGCTCCATGCGCACGTCGAGCAGCAGGCAGCCGCGCAGCGGCGCGACCTGCAGCGCCGCGAGCAGTTCCGGCCCACCGGCATAGGCGCGCGCGGCCAGCCCGTGCGAGCGGAACAGGAAGGCCAGCGCGTCGCGCACCGCAGCGTCGTCGTCGACCAGGTGCACGGCGGGTTCGGGCAGCGGCGCGGCGATCGGCTTCATGCAACGGTCGTCGTCTCGCGACGCGGTTGGGTGGTGCGTCGGGTCGCCGAGGTCGGTCGCGCGGGCGGTCACGTCGTCTCGCGGGCGGGTGGGCGGGACCAGGCTCAGGCTCCGGATCGGGCGGCGGGTTGCACCGTCGATTCTGCACTGCCGGCGGCGCCTGCGGCGTCGTCCGCCAGCGGCAGCGTGAACGAAAGGCGTGCGCCGCCGAGCGCGCCGGCGCCGGCGTCGAAGCCGCCGTAGTGGGCCTCGACGACCGAGCGGCAGATGGCCAGGCCCATGCCCATGCCGTCGGCCTTGGTCGAGTAGAACGGCGCGCACAGCTCGTCGACACCCCGGCCGCCGAGGCCGGGGCCGGCGTCGTCGACGTCGAGCCGGACGAAGCGCGGGCCCGAGCGCGCCAGCGTGATGCGGATGCGCGGCGCGGCGCTGGCC
>JBBIPS010000120.1:0-8374 GCA_037442725.1 Burkholderiales bacterium
AAAGTAGGACATTGTCAGGCTAATATTTCGGAAGGCCCGGTCTCACTGAGACCGGGCCTTTCGTTTTGGCGGGTGCCGGTCGAGTTCAATCGGCACGCGTGTCAACGGTGATGGTCAGGTCACTTCCCTCAGCGTGCAATACGCCATCAGCGAGCAGTCGATCGACCGTCTGGTGTGCCAGGACGAGTGCATGCTGACCGTCGAGCTCGCAGTTCAGAGCCTTGCGAAAGATCGGGGTCTGAACTACCCACTGGATCAGTTCGTCGTATTCGCGCTGCCTGTGTTCCAGCATGTGGTAGGTCACTAGCGCACGCGCGGCGTGAAGTCGATGGCGTTGTGGGCTGCGCGAAAACACGGCCAGGCGCTGGCGTGACTCGGTGATGGCTCGCGCGACCGCAACGAACGGTGGGCCATGGCCGGGAATCACGAGCCGAGGTTGGAGTCGTTCGATCAAGTCAAGCGACAGCTGTGCGCTTTGGAAACCGGGCACGCCGACGAGTTCTGGGAAGATGATTGCCAGCCGGTCCTCCCACAGCGCGTCGCCGCTGATCAGGATGTTCTCTCGCGGCTCGAACAGCATGATCGCATCGGGGTCGTGGCCGGGAGCCGAGTGGATCTCCCAAGCATGCCTGCCCAGGGTGATCGTCGTACCAGGCTCGAGAAACTCGTCAGCGGCAAACGGTTCACACTTCTGACCGGTTTCACGGTAACTGAGCCTGCTCTCGTCCCAAGGACAGAGTCGGTCGCGATAACCGGCGGGGACGGCGATGCGTAGCTTGGGCCAGGCTTGGCGCAACGCCGCATTGCCGCCGCAGTGGTCACTATGCAGATGCGTGTTCACGATGGCACCGAGCGGCGCGACGCCCAGTGCCGCGCGTACCAGAGCCACGGTCTGCGGCGCGTGCGTGACGTATCCAGTATCGACGACGCTTGCCGTCTGACCCTCCTGGCCGCGGAAAACGATGTTGTTCGCCGACAGCCAGCCGCGCACCAGCACCTGGGCACCAAGTCGGTCCAGGAGCGGCGCGACGCCTGCAGCCGACAGAGTCGCGCGCGTCATCGGGATCGGTCAGGCCATTGCGGCGCGCAACTCGCGGCGCAGGATCTTGCCGACGTTCGTCTTGGGCAGGCTGTCGCGGAACTCGATGTAACGTGGCCGCTTGTAGGCCGTGAAGTTCGCCCTGCAGTAGGCGGTCAGATCGTTCTCGGAGAGCGTCGGATCCCGCCTGACGACAAACAGCTTGACGGCTTCGCCGGACTTCACGTCTGCCACCCCGACGGCCGCGCACTCCATAACCCCCGGATGCAGGTTGACGACCTGTTCGATCTCGTTCGGGTAGACGTTGAATCCGGACACCAGGATCATGTCCTTCTTGCGATCGACGATGCGAATCTGGCCACGCTCATCCATCACACCGATGTCGCCTGAGCGGAAGAAGCCGTCTTCCGTCATCACCTTGGCCGTTTCATCGGGACGTTGCCAATAGCCTGGCATCACCTGGGGACCACGGATGCAGATCTCTCCGGGTTGACCGACCGGGAGGCCGCGGCCGTCGTCGTCGCGGATCGAGATCTCGGTCGATGGCAGTGGCAATCCGATCGTTCCGGTGAATTCGCGATTGTCCAGCCGGTTGCTGGTGACGACCGGCGAGGTCTCAGACAGTCCATAGCCCTCGACGATCGGGCAGCCGGTAATCTGCAGCCAGCGTTCGGCAGTGGCTTGTTGCACGGCCATGCCGCCACCGTTGGAAACGATCAGGCCCGAGAAATCGAGCCGCGCGAATTCGGCTTCGTTGGCCAGCGCATTGAACAGCGTGTTGACCGCCGGGAACATGTTGATCCGGTGACTGCGCAACGTGTCGATGAACGCCGGGATGTCACGCGGGTTTGGCACCAGCACGTTGAGCATGCCCAGGCGGGCGCCCATCATGGCGCAGATCGTCAGCGCAAAGATGTGATACAGGGGTAAGGCGCAGACGACGGTCAGCGGCTTGTCGCCGAGCGTGGCGAGCATCGGCTTGAACCAGGCCTCGGTCTGCAGGATGTTGGCGACGATGTTTCGATGCAACAGCGTCGCGCCCTTGGAGATGCCGGTCGTGCCGCCCGTGTACTGCAGGAAGGCGACGTCGTCGGGTCCCGGCGCGGGCCCTTCCAGTCGCAACCGCGTGCCTTCGGCCACGGCCATGTTGAAGCGGGTGACCGAGCGGCCCTGGTCCAGCGGCAAGCGGAACTCCGGCACCAGCTTGCGCAGGTGACGGACCGCGATGTTGACGGCCAGGCCCTTCCAGAAGCCGAGCAGGTCGCCCATCGCCGCGAGCACGACGTGGCGCACCGGCGTGCGGTCGATGACCTCCTCGAGGGTGCCGGCAAAGTTCTCGAGGATGACGATGGCCTCGGCACCCGAGTCGTTCAGTTGATGCTCGAGCTCGCGCGCCGTGTAAAGCGGATTGACGTTGACGACGGTGAAGCCTGCGCGCAGCACAGCCGCGATGGCGACGAGGTACTGCGGCACGTTGGGCATCATCAGCGCGACGCGCGAGCCACGCGCCAGCCCCTTCGCCTGCAGCCATGCGCCGAATGCAGTGGACAGCTCATCGATGTCGCGGTAGCGCAGGCGGCTGCCCATGCACACGGCGGCGTCGCGCGCGCCGTAGCGGCGGAAGGATTCCTCGAGCAACTCGACCAGCGACGAGTAGGCGTCGGCGTCGATGACGGAGGCAACGCCCGGGGGGTAGTTCTGCAGCCAGGGTCTGTCCATGGCAACTCCGAGTCGGGTGAGTGAGGGGGCAGGTGAGATCGTGGCGCCCGAGTCCTTCATGATCGCAGCAGACGGGCTTCGCGGTTCAGGGCAATTGTCCCAGCGGCGAGCCGGCATCCCTGGGGTCACAGCCCGCAAGTGCTGTCGCCGAGGCGACAGCACCCGGGGCGAACAGCGCGTCGGCCAGAGCCGTCTCGCGCGCACTGACGATGCCGAGGAAGGTTTCCGCACTGGCCAGCGCACCGAAGGTGTCGAAGCCGAGCTCGAGGAAGTTCTGCAGATCGCCCAGACCTGCCGCCCGCGCCGGGCGTCGCATCATGCGCAGCGCACCGCGCAGGACTGCGCTACGCGTGTAGTGCTGCAGCGCCCGGCCGACCTCGAGCGTCAGTGCGATCTGCTGGCGCCTCGCGTCGGCGCGGCCGATGGCCTGCCACGCCTCGACGTAGCTCGCTGCGTCGATCGCCGATGACGCGAACCAGAGCGACATCTCGCTGTCGAACAGCTCGGACAGTGCGTGCAGCCGGCTCAGCGCGGCGACGGTCTGCACCATCTCGTGCGGAAACATGCGCACGAGCGACGGCACGATGCGAGCGAACTGTGCGTCGCGCAGCCTGAACTCCTGGGGCCCATACAGTTCGTCGAGAAAGAACCGGGCGGCGCCCCGGTAGCGCGGGTCGACGAGCAGGTCGGCATAGGTGTTCTCGAAACGCCGTGCCTGGTAGGTCTTGAGCGAGCGCACCTTCGCCGCCAGGCCGCTGTTGGCGTCGCGTTCGCGACGCAGGCGATCGACCGTCCCGAGGTCGTCGAGAATCTGTTGCGCTGCCGGATTCATGGTTTCAGGGTAGCCCCGCAACCTGACCGCATGCGCGGCGCCGGGTTAGTCGTCCAACCCTAGCAGCCCGACTGGCTCCTGGCCCGGTGCTGCGCGGCAATGCAGGAGTGAATCGTGTCCATCTCGACTTGCGAATCTGCCCGATGCTGGCCCGACTGCAACGCGTTCTCGTGCTGACTCTCGTGCTGCTGGCCGCGACCTGGCTCGGTCTGGCGCATCAGTTGGGGTTGGCCTGGGGCTGGCGCGTCGCCGGTGCGCTGCTCGTCCTGCTGCCGCACGCGCCCGTGCTGGCGTTCGAATTCATGCTGCTCGCACGCCTTGGCGACGCGGCGCCGGCACCGCGGCCGTCCTGGCACCAGTTGTGGCGCGCCTGGTTCGGCGAGGTCGTCTCCGGAGTTGCCGTCTTCGGTTGGTGCCAACCGTTTGCCGCCGGGGCCGTGCCCGACCAGGTCGGCAGTGGCCAGCAGGGTCGGCGCGGTGTGGTGCTGGTGCATGGCTTCGTCTGCAACCGCGGCCTGTGGACGCCCTGGCTGCGACGGTTGCGAGCGCAGGGCGTGCCCTTCGTCGCCGTCAACCTCGAGCCGGTGTTCGGATCGATCGACGACTACGTCCCGATCCTCGACGCCGCGGTGTCGCGCCTCGAGGCCGCCACCGGGCAGCCGCCAGTGATCGTCGCGCACAGCATGGGCGGCCTGGCGGCCCGCGCCTGGCTGCGCCGCTGCCAGGGCGACTCGCGCATCAGCGCCGTGATCACGGTCGCCAGTCCACACCACGGCACCTGGCTCGCGCGCTACGCCTTCAGTCGCAACGCGCGTCAGATGCGACGCGACAGCCGCTGGCTGGCAGACCTGTTTGCCGTCGAACCGCCTGCGCGTCGCGGTCGATTCACCTGCTTCTACGGGAACTGCGACAACATCGTCCTTCCCGCAGCCAGCGCCACGCTTGCCGAGGCGAACAACCTGCACCTCGCCGGTGTCGCGCACGTGCACATGCTGTGGCGGCCCGAGGTATTCAGCGAGTTGCAGCGGCGCCTTGCCGCGTGAAACCAGGCACGGCTGCGGCCGCGCGGCTCGTGCGAGAGCGGCTCGACCTGGACACGGTGAGCCGCTTCAGACGTCGATCTCGTGCAGCAGCTGCAGCGTCGGTGCCGGGCCCAGGTTCAGCAACCCGGCGATCTCGGTCACGTCGTCTGGCAGGGCGGCGTTGTCCCAGTCGTGCGCGCTGTGGCGGGCCAGGCGGATCGCCAGCTGGACGTTGCGCACCTGCGCCTGGTCGCTGGCGTGGTCGTCGCTGATGCGCACGAGCAGCGCGGGCAGGCGCCAGGTCTTCATCAGCGCCTGCTGCAGATCGCGCAACTCGACGTTCAATACCGTGCGCTGCACGTCGGTCGAGCGCAGGGTCGGGTCGGCGCGCTGGCGTTCGGCGATCTGCAGCGCCAGCGTCGGCGCGTGTGCCCACAGCAGCATCTCGGCGAAGTCGTGCAGCAGCGCGGCCTCGTGGATCACCGCGGCATCCGGGTCCATGCGGTGCACCGCGAACCCGAGCGCGAACCGTGCCGCGCGGTAGGCGCGCCTCAGCACGGCCAGCAGCCCGTCCAGCGCCTGCGGGTGGTCGGCCAGCCGATCCTCGATCGTCGTCTGCTCGCCGAAGGCCCGGAAGAACGGCGTGATGCCCATGAGCACCACGCCCGCGGTCACGGTCTCGGCATCGGTCAGGGTGCGCGCCGAGCGCCGCTCGGCGACGTGGCGCAGCAGCTTGAGCGTCATCAGCGGATCGTCGGCCAGCGCATCGGCGAGCATGTGGGCGTCGACCGCGTCCTCGTTGGCACGCAATTCCTCGATCGCCTCGGTCGTGGTGGCGAGCACCGGAATCTCGCGCTGCTCGAAGCCGGCGACCCAACCCGCGACGTCGTGCGGCGCCTGGGTCATGAACGGTCGATCGGTCGCGCTGGGCATGGTCGGGTCGGTTGCGGTGCTTCACCTTCGCTTATCGGCCATCCGCGCGGCGAATGAAGCCCGCACCG
Source organism: Burkholderiales bacterium (assembly GCA_037442725.1). Lineage (GTDB taxonomy): Bacteria > Pseudomonadota > Gammaproteobacteria > Burkholderiales > Burkholderiaceae_C > Pseudaquabacterium. The sequence continues at coordinate 5,614 of JBBIPS010000120.1, forward strand.
TGGCTGCGCCCCCACGCCCGCTGCCGCGGCGGGACGGCGCGGCCCGGGTTCATTCGTCCACGCTCGTGTGGAAGCTGCCCACCAACTGCTGCTGCACCGCCGGCGGCACCGCAGCATAGTGCGACAGCGCCAGCGTGTACCGACCCTGCCCGCTGGTCATCGCGTTCAGCCGCGACTGGTAGCCGGTCAGTTCCGACAGTGGCACCTGGGCCTTGACGACCATCGTTCCGGTGGCGGAAAGGCCGGCGCCGTTGTGCGTGCCGCTGACTTGGCCGCGCTTGGTCGAGAGGTCGCCGGCGATGTCGCCCACCGCGCTGTCGGGGGCAGTGATCTCGACATCGACGATCGGCTCGAGCACGATCGGCCGCGCCGCCTGGACGGCGGCCATGAAGGCCTTGCGGCCGGCCGTGACGAAGGCGATCTCCTTGCTGTCCACCGGGTGGTGCTTGCCGTCGTAGACGATGACGCGCAGGTCCACCACCGGGTGCCCCGTGATGGCGCCGCTGGCCAGCACCTCGCGCACGCCTTTCTCGACCGCCGGGATGAACTGGCCCGGGATCGTGCCGCCCTTGACCTGGTCGACGAACTCGAAGCCGGCGCCGCGCGGCAGCGGCTCGACGCGCAGGAACACCTCGCCGAACTGACCCGCGCCGCCGGTCTGTTTCTTGTGGCGGTGGTGGCCTTCGGCGCGTGCGGTCACCGTCTCACGGTAGGCGATGCTCGGCGCCCTGGTGTCGACTTCGAACTTGTAGACCTCGCGCAGCCGATCGAGCAGCATGCGCAGGTGCAGGTCTCCGAGGCCGTAGACGATCGTTTCGTTGGTCGTCGCGACGTGCTCGACCTTCAGGCACGGATCCTCACCGACCAGCTTGGTGAGGATCTCCCACATGCGCTGCTCGTCACCGCGCCGTTTCGGGCTGATGGCCAGGCCGTGCACCGGCACCGGGAAGTCGAGCGGCTTGAGGTGGATGTGGTCGTCCTCCGCGGCGTCGTGCAGCACCGCGTCGAAGTGCAGCTCGTCGACCTTGGCCAGCGCGCAGATGTCACCCGGCAGCGCGCGCGCGATCTCGACGTGCTCCTTGCCCTGCAGCATGAACAGGTGGCCCACCTTGAACGGCTTGCGGCCGTCGCCGATGAAGAGCTGGCTGTCGCGGCCGATCGTGCCCTGGTGCACGCGCAGCACGCCCAGCTTGCCGACGAAAGGGTCGATGCTGACCTTGAACACATGCGCCAGGACATGCGCCGCAGGATCGGGCGTGGCGTGCAGCGTCGTCGCGGCGGCGCCCTCGCCCTTCAGGAAATCGGGTGGGTTGCCCTCGGTCGGGCTGGGCAGCAGCTTGGCGATGATGTCGAGCAACTCGGCCACGCCGGCGCCGGTGCGCGCCGAAGTGAAGCAGACCGGGATCAGGTGCCCCTCGCGCAGCGCCTGCACCAGCGGCGCATGCAGTTCGCCCGCATCGACATCGCCGTCGTTCAGATAGCGGTCGACGAACGCCGCATCCACCTCAACCACCTGTTCGACGAGCGCGCGGTGTGCGGCGTCGACGGCGCCGAAGTCGCTGTGGCCGCTGCGGTTGTAGAAGCAATCGACGACCTGGGCACCGCCGGCGTCGGGCAGGTTCAGCGGCAGGCACTCCTTGCCGAAGGTGGCCTGGATCTGTGCCAGCACGCCCGGCAGGTCGACCCCTTGCGCGTCGATCTTGTTGACGATGATGAGCCGGTCGAGCCCGCGCGCGGCGGCGTAGGCCATCATGCGCACGGTCATCGGCTCGATCCCGATCGCCGCGTTGACCACCACCGCGGCCGTCTCGACCGCCTCCAGCATCGGCAGGCTCTGGCCGGCGAAGTCGGGTGTGCCGGGGGTGTCGATGAAGTGGATGCGCGTGCCGGCGAAGTGCGTGTGCAGCACCGCGGCGTTGAGCGAATGCTGCATGCGGCGTTCGAGCGGGTCGAAATCGCTGACCGTGCTGCCGCGCTCCAGGCTGCCCGGTGCGGCGATGGCGCCGGACTTGCAAAGCAGCGCCTCGGCGAGGCAGGTCTTTCCGGTGGCGGCGGGTCCGACGAGCGCCAGCGTGCGGATGTTCGCGACCTGGATGGCGTCGCCGGACGGGAGTGGGCTTGGCATGGGGGGTCTCCTTCAGAGGATGCCACCGCCGGCACCATTACCGGCGGCAGTCGCAATGCCTGTGCATTTCAGCCTATGCCAGTCGACGCAGCGGCGCAAGAGGGAAATGCGGCGGTGTTCGTCGACGGTCGGGGCGCCCCCGCGTGGGCGCGCCCCGACGCCGTCGCACGCTCGGTGGCCGCCGTGGCGGCGCGCTCGTGGCGCCACAGGCACGGTGGTGTTGCGGTCCGAAGTCGCGCTGCACAAAACTTGACGATACGCAAACGTCGCGGCCACACGCGGTCGCCAAACTCGCACGCGTGCGGGATGGCATCCGCCTGACTCATGCTCATGTCGAACGTCGGCGTTGATCCAAGCCACCGCAGCGCCAGCCGGCGCGATGTGCGGATCTTCCTGGCCTCGGCTGCGGCGCTGCTGGCGCTGGGCGGGTGCGCATCGGTGCGGCCGCGGCCCCCGGCGGCGACGAACGGGATCGATGTCCCCGCTGCCTGGTCCGGCGCCGGGCCGGGCGCCTCGAGGCCGAGCGTGGTGCCCGGGCGCAGCACGGCATAATGCGTGAAGCCGATGCGGTCGCGCGTGGCATGATCATACACGGCCTGCACGAAATCCCAGTACGGACGCTGCACTTCGCCGATC
>JBBIPS010000121.1:0-8367 GCA_037442725.1 Burkholderiales bacterium
CTAGAATGCCGGGCTGGTTTTTTTTGCATTTCACTCCTGGAGGAGTCATGAGCGATATCGAAGCACGTGTCAAGAAGATCATCGCCGAGCAGCTCGGCGTGCCCGAGGTCGACGTGAGCAACGAGAAGGCTTTCGTCGCCGACCTGGGCGCCGATTCGCTCGACACGGTGGAACTGGTGATGGCGCTCGAGGACGAGTTCGGCATCGAGATTCCCGACGAAGAGGCCGAGAAGATCACCACCGTTCAGCTGGCGATCGACTACGCCGTCAGCCACCAGAAGGCCTGAGCATTGCGGGTGGGTACAGCATGACCCGTCGTCGCGTCGTCATCACCGGGCTCGGGCTGATCAGCCCGGTCGGCAATTCCGTGGCCGAGGGCTGGGCCAGTCTGCTCGCCGGTCGCTCGGGTGTGGCCACGATCACGCGGTTCGACGCGTCGGCGCTCGCCTGCCGGTTCGCCGGCGAGGTCAAGGGCTTCGATGTCGAGCAGTACCTCCCGGGCAAGGATGCCCGGCACATGGACAGCTTCATTCACTTCGGGCTGGCGGCGGCGGTCCAGGCCGTCACCGACGCCGGCCTGGCCACCGGCGATGTGCTGTCGGAAGAGCAGGCCGAGCGCATCGGCTGCATCGTCGGTTCGGGCATCGGCGGTCTGCCGATGATCGAGCAGACCCGTGCCGAGTACGGCGAGCGCGGCCCGCGCCGCATCTCGCCGTTCTTCGTGCCGGCCTCGATCATCAACATGATCTCGGGCCACGTGGCGATCCGCTATGGCTTCACCGGCCCGAACCTGGCCATCGCCACGGCCTGCTCGACGGGGCTGCACTGCATCGGCGAGGCCGGCCGCCTGATCGAGTACGGCGATGCCGACGTGATGGTCGCGGGTGGCGCCGAGTCGACGATCTCGCCGCTGGGCGTCGGCGGCTTTGCCGCGGCGCGAGCGCTGTCGACCCGCAACGACGACCCCGCGACCGCATCGCGGCCGTGGGATCGCGATCGCGACGGTTTCGTGCTCGGCGAGGGTGCCGGCGTGATGGTGCTCGAGGAGTACGAGCACGCGCACAAGCGCGGCGCACGCATCTATGCCGAGCTGGCCGGTTTCGGCATGGGCGCCGACGCGTATCACATCACCACCCCGAGCGTCGACGGCCCCAAGCGCGCGATGAAGGCCGCGCTGCGCAACGCCGGCGTCAATGCCGCCGACGTGCAGTACCTCAACGCGCATGGCACGTCGACACCGCTCGGCGACCTGAACGAGACGAACGCGATCAAGCTCGCCTTTGGCGACCATGCGCGGCGCCTGGTGGTGAGCTCGACCAAGTCGATGACAGGCCACCTGCTGGGCGGCGCCGGTGGCATCGAGGCGGTGTTCACGGCGCTGGCGGTGCACCACCAGGTGGCGCCCCCGACGATCAACATCGTCAACCAGGATCCGCAGTGCGACCTGGACTACTGCGCCAACAGCGCGCGCGAGATGAAGATCGACGTCGCCGTGAAGAACAACTTCGGTTTCGGCGGCACCAACGGCACGCTGGTCCTGCGCCGCGTGTGACGGCGCTGCGCGGCGACGCGGGATGCGTGCGGCCCCGCCGATCGAGCTGATGCTGCCCAGCGGGCGGCGCGAGCAGGCGGCATCGGCCCTGCTGTTCGCGCTGGCCGGCGGCACGGCTGCGTACTGGCTGCAGGCGCTGCACTGGCTGTGGGCGCTGCCCGCGGCACCGTGGGTGCTGCCCGCGCTGGCGGCGTTGCTCGCGGCCTGCGTCGGCCGGCGCTTGTGGCGTCCGCTGCAAGGCCGCCTGCGCTGGGACGGCGCGGGATGGTCGGTTGCACCAGCCGTCCAGGCAGCGACGGCGCAAGTCCTGCCGCTGGGTCGACTCGACCTGATGCTCGACCTCGGTGGCTGGATGCTGCTGCGCGGCCGGCCTGCTGCGGGCGGGTGTGCCCGCTGGGCCGGCGTTCGCTCTGGCGAAGTGGGCCCGGTCTGGCATGGCCTGCGAGTTGCGCTCTTTGCCGACGCGGGTTCGCATCGCGATGTGGCGGCGACATGAGCACCGCACGGCCGCTCCGAAGGCGCTCATTCCCCCACGGGGGGACGGCCCGCAGGGCCCAGGGGGCGACATGAGCGCCGCACGGCCGCTCCGAAGGCGCTCATTCCCCCCCGGGGGGGACGGCCCGCAGGGCACAGGGGGCCGCATGAGCGCCGCACGGCCGCTCCGAAGGCGCTCATTCCCCCCCGGGGGGACGGCCCGCAGGGCCAAGGGGGCCGCATGAGCGCCGCACGGCCGCTCCGAAGGCGCTCATTCCCCCGCGGCGAGCGGCGCCTGGCGCCCGAGGGGGCGGGATGATCGCTGAACCGGCCGATGCGCTGCTGGTCGAGCGTGCCCAACGCGGTGACACGCAGGCCTTTGAAATGCTCGTCGTCAAGTACCAGCGCCGCATCGAACGGCTGATCTCGCGCATGGTGCGCGACGCCGATCTGGTACAGGATATCGCGCAGGAATCCTTCATTCGCGCCTACCGCGCGCTGCCCAAGTTCCGAGGCGAGAGTGCCTTCTACACCTGGTTGTATCGGATCGCAGTGAACACAGCCAAGAAGGCCTTGGTTGAAATGAAGCGCGAGCCACTCGTGTTCGAGTCTGCCTTGTACGCGGCCGGCGAGGAAGACGACGAAACTTCCCGCGTCGAGCGTGAACTAACCGACGGCACGACGCCCGAAGCGACGCTGGCGGGCAGGCAGGTCGCGCAGGCCGTGACCGAAGCGATCGATGCGCTGTCCGATGACTTGCGGCAAGCGATCACGCTGCGTGAGATCGAGGGTCTGAGTTACGAAGAGATCGCGGAAGTGATGAGTTGCCCGATCGGAACCGTGCGCTCGCGCATCTTTCGGGCGCGCGAGGCCGTTGCGCTGCGCCTGCGGCCGTTGCTCGATACGCGCGAGGGTGAGCGATGGTGACCAGGGCAGCGGTGGCGGTGGTCATCGGGTGTGACGAAATCGAGTCGAGATCATGGTGAACAGGTCACAAGAAGCTGATTCGGCCCGGCAGTGCCTGTCGGCGCTGATGGATGGTCACCTCGAAGCCGGCGCTGCCGACCAGGCGTGCTGCGCGTGGCGTGACGACCCAGCGGCGCGCGAGCGCTGGCATACCTACCATCTGATCGGCGACGTGTTGCGCTCGGACGAGTTGGCCGGTGCGCCGGCGCGCGACGCGGCTTTCGTGCGGGCCCTGCGTCGACGATTGGCCCGCGAGCCGGTGCCGTTGGCGCCCGCCGCGGCGCCTGTGCCTGTCGAGCGCCGCGATCCGCGTCGACGTTGGTTGATGGCACCGGTGGCGGTGGCCGCCGGCTTCGTCGCGGTTGCCGGTGCGTTGATGATCACGCGGCTGGCCACGCCCGAGGGCGAAGTCGATCGGGGTCCGGCGCGGATCGAAGCCCTGGCCAAGCAGGCTGCGCCGGAGGTGGTGGCGGCGAGCGGCCAGTTGATCCGCGACGCACGACTCGATCGCTACCTGGCGGCTCACCGCCAGCTTTCGTACGGTGCGGCCGTCGTCGTGCCGGGCGCTGTCGTGCGCAGCGTCGACACCATCGTGCTCGAGCGCAGGTGAGCGCGTTGTCCTTGCGCCGGCGCCACGCACTGGGGCGTCTCGGCCTGGCCGCGACGTTGCTGGTCTGGAGCGCGCTCGTCGCCGCGCAGGCCGGCGCCGGCGATGCCAGGCAATGGCTGACCCGGATCCAGCAGGCCGCGGCGCATCAGACCTACCAGGGCACGTTGATCTTCAGCGCGGCGGGCACGGTGTCGAGCTCGCGCGTCGTGCATATCGGCGAAGGGCGCGAGCACTTCGAGCGCGTCGATGTGCTCGACGGCCAGGAGCGCCAGCAGTTCCGGCACAACGACCAGTTGCTCACGCTCTGGCCGCGCAAGCGGGTGGCGCTGTTCGAGGACCGCAACCACGTTGCCGACTTCCCGGCATTGCCGGCGGACGGGCGCCGTGCACTCGAAAGCTACGAACTGAGCTCGATCGGCAGCGACCGCATCGCCGGTCACGCTGCCGAGGTGCTGCTGTTCAAGCCGCGCGACGCCCGCCGCTTCGCGCAGCGTGTCTGGGCCGAGCGTGACAGCGGCATGTTGCTGCGTGCCGACGTACTGGGGCCGCACGGCGAGGTGCTGGAGTCCTCGGCGTTCACCGACGTGACCATCGGTGGCAAGCTGCCGGTCGATGGTGTGCTTGCGGCGATGAGGAACCTCGACGGTTATCGCGTCGTGCGCACGCGGGTCGCGCACACCAATCCGCAAGCGCAGGGCTGGGCCCTTGGCGCCACGGTGCCGGGGTTTCAATTGGTCGGCTGCGTGCTCCGTCCGCTCGACGCTCCCAGCGACAATGGGCCGTTGGCGCAGGTGCTGCAATCGGTCTTCTCCGATGGCCTGACGCATGTCTCGGTGTTCATCGAGCCGTATGACACACACCATCACAAGCCGTTGCGGACCAGCCTGGGGGCGACGCACACGTCGATGCGCCAGCTCGGGCCCTGGTGGATCACGGTGGTGGGTGACGTGCCGATGGCCACAGTGCAGCAGTTCGAGTCCATGTTCGAGCGGCGGCAATGACGATTCCTGGCGCCGCGCGGCGCTGATCCGCCGGTGCATCGCAATGACAGACGAGGTGATCCGATGCGAGAGACTTTGATCGACGACGCCAGGGTGCGCGGGCGCCGAGTGGCACTGTGCGCCGGCCTGGTGCTGGCCCTGACCGACCCGTTCCTGGGTGCGGCGGCAATCGCCGCGGCGCCGACGCCGCGCGTCGACTTGCCGGACTTCACCGAACTGGTCGAGCGCGTCGGTCCGTCGGTGGTGAATATCCGCACGCTTGAGCGCAATCGAGGCCGGCAGGCGTTGCCGGGTGGCGGCGGGGGCGACCCGAACATCGAGGAGTTCCTGCGCCGCTTCGGCATCCCGCTGCCGGGCGGGCGCAATCCGCACGGTGGCAATGGCGGTGACGAGCCGCAGCAGCGCGGCGTCGGCTCGGGCTTCATCCTCAGCGCCGACGGCTTCGTGATGACCAATGCGCACGTCGTCGACGGCGCTGACGAGGTGCTCGTCACGCTCACCGACAAGCGCGAGTTCAAGGCCAAGGTGATCGGCCTGGACAAACGCACCGACGTTGCGGTCGTCAAGATTGAAGCCAGTGGTCTTCCCGCCGTCAAGATCGGCGACGTCGGCAAGTTGAAGGTCGGCGAATGGGTGATGGCGATCGGCTCGCCGTTCGGCCTGGAGAACAGCGTGACCGCAGGCATCGTCAGTGCCAAGGCACGCGAGACGGGGGACTACCTGCCCTTCATCCAGACCGACGTGGCGATCAATCCCGGCAATTCAGGCGGGCCACTGATCAACCTGCGCGGCGAGGTGGTCGGCATCAATTCGCAGATCTACAGCCGCTCGGGTGGCTACATGGGCATCGCATTCGCGATCCCGATCGACGAAGCCAGCCGCGTCGCCGAGCAGCTGCGCAGCAGCGGCCGTGTCATTCGCGGCCGCATCGGCGTGTCGATCGCTGCGGTGACCAAGGAGGTTGCAGAATCGATCGGGCTGGGCAAGCCGACGGGGGCATTGGTGCGCAGCGTCGAGTCGGGTGGGCCCGCTGACAAGGCGGGCGTCGAGGCCGGCGACATCATCACCAAGGTCGATGGCAGGACGATCGAGAGTTCGGTCGACCTGCCGCGCATCATCGGCAGCAGCAAGCCGGGCAGCAAGACGACGCTGCACGTCTTCCGGCGCGGCGGTTACCGCGACATCGGCGTCACGGTGGGCGAGTTCGAGCCCGATCAGGCCGTGCGCGCGGCGCAGGCCGAGCCCGGCTCGGCGCCGGCGCCGGCGACCAGGAGTGCCCTCGGCTTGACGGTGAGTGAGTTGACCGCGGCACAGCGGCGCGAGTTGAAGGTCCGCGGCGGCGTGCGCGTCGAAGCTGCCGACGGCCCGGCGGCCCGCGCCGGCTTGCGCGAGGGCGACGTCATCCTGCAGTTCGACAACGTCGAAATCGCCGATGTCAAGCACTTCATGGCGGCCAGTGCGAAGGCCGAGAAATCGCGCGCCGTCAGCGTGATGGTGCGCCGCGGCGAATGGGTCAACTATCTGGTGATCCGGCCGGGCCGCTGAGGTGCATGGCGCCGCTCCCTTGTGGCAGTGACGATACCCCGACAGTTGAGTCGATTACCTGGTGTTTTCATATTGCGGTATTTCGATAGCGGCGTACCGACTGACTGACCACATTGAACCGTTTGCACCGCGATCCTTGATTGATCTAAAGTCAGTGAATGCTGGCTTCTGTATTCATCATCGGTGGATTGAGCCAGTTCACAGTTAGAATCAAGTTCAGAATCGAGCGCTTTGGGTCGCAAGTGGGCAGGAAGACAGGGTTCGGCAAGTGTGCAATGGCATCTGCGCAACACTGTTGATAAGCTGTACATAACATTTCGTTGTTGGCGCTCTGCAACGGCCCGAAAACAAGCGCTGGCGCGGCTTGCAGGCCGATCGTTTTGGCTACAATGAAGGCCCAACAAGCAGTTGCCAAACCTTTTGTTGGAAGGCGCGTTTCCAAATTGGACGCGCCTTTTTTTTAGCTTGATCACGGGCCTGCGGCCCGTCGCATCGCGTCGCGAGCTTGCGCACCAACGGCTCCACCCGTGCCTTCCCGGCGCAGACGACACCCCCGGATTGCATGGACCACATCCGCAACTTCTCCATCATTGCCCACATCGACCACGGCAAGTCCACGCTGGCCGACCGCCTGATCCAGCGCTGCGGTGGCCTCAGCGACCGTGAGATGGAAGCGCAGGTGCTCGACTCGATGGACATCGAGCGCGAGCGCGGCATCACGATCAAGGCGCAGACCGCCGCGCTGCAGTACACGGCACCCGATGGCCAGGTCTACCACCTCAACCTGATCGACACGCCGGGGCATGTCGACTTCAGCTACGAGGTCAGCCGCTCGTTGTCGGCGTGCGAGGGTGCGCTGCTGGTGGTCGATGCCAGCCAGGGCGTCGAGGCGCAGACGGTGGCCAACTGCTATACGGCGCTCGAACTTGGCGTCGAGGTGGTGCCGGTGCTCAACAAGATCGATCTGCCGCAGGCCGATCCACAGCGCGCCAAGGAAGAGATCGAGGATGTGATCGGCATCGACGCCTCGCACGCGATCGCGTGCTCGGCCAAGACCGGCAGCGGGCTGGACGACATCCTCGAAGCCGTGATCGAGCGCATCCCGCCGCCGCGCGGCAACCCGGGCGGACCGCCACGGGCGATGATCATCGACAGCTGGTTCGACAGCTACGTCGGCGTGGTGATGCTGGTGCGCGTCGTCGACGGTGTCCTGAACAAGGGCGATCGCATCCGCCTGATGGCGAGCAACTCGGTTTACCCGCTCGAGCAGTTGGGTGTCTTCACACCGAGGTCGGAGCCGCGCGACGCACTGCATGCCGGCGAGGTCGGATTCGTGGTCGCCGGCATCAAGGAGCTGCAGGCGGCCAAGGTCGGCGACACCATCACGCTCGAGAAGAAGCTGCCCAACAACGCCGGGCCGGCCAGCGCGCCGCTGCCGGGATTCAAGGAGATACAGCCGCAGGTCTTCGCCGGCCTGTACCCGACCGAGGCCAGCGAGTACGACTCGCTGCGCGACGCGCTCGAGAAGCTGAAGTTGAATGACAGCTCGCTGCGCTATGAGCCCGAGGTCAGTCAGGCGCTGGGTTTCGGCTTCCGCTGCGGCTTTCTCGGCCTGCTGCACATGGAGATCGTGCAGGAGCGGCTCGAGCGCGAGTTCGACCAGGACCTGATCACCACCGCCCCCAGCGTGGTCTACCAGGTCGAGCTGAACGACGGCGCGGTGATCGAGGTCGAGAACCCGTCGAAGATGCCCGACCCGGGCCGCATCCGCGAGATCCGCGAGCCCATCGTGACGATGCGCCTGTACATGCCGCAGGACAGCGTCGGTCCGGTGATGACGCTGGCCAACGCCAAGCGCGGTGTGCAGATCAACATGGCCTATCACGGCCGCCAGGTGCTGCTCACGTACGAGATGCCGCTGGCCGAGATCGTGCTGGACTTCTTCGACAAATTGAAGAGCATCTCGCGCGGCTACGCATCGATGGACTACGAGTTCAAGGAGTACCGTGCCGCCGACGTCGTCAAGGTCGACCTGTTGATCAACGGCGACCGCGTCGACGCACTGTCGATCATCGTGCACCGGGCGCAGAGCCTGTACCGCGGCCGCGCCGTGGCGGCCAAGATGCGCGAGCAGATCCCGCGCCAGATGTACGACGTGGCCATCCAGGCGGCCATCGGCGCCAACATCATCGCGCGCGAGAACATCAAGGCCTTGCGCA
>JBBIPS010000122.1:0-8328 GCA_037442725.1 Burkholderiales bacterium
CTGCGCCTGACCGCACCGCGCAGCGGCGACGTGTTCGAGTTGCTGCTCGCCGCCGAGCCCGGGGCGCCGCCTTGATTCGGCGCCGGCAATCCGGGGGCGATGGCCGGCCGGATCTGGCGGTCGTGGGCCGGACTTGATTTGTGATCGGCGGGCCCCACCTCCAGAGCAAGGAGAGTCTCGATGCAAATGCTCTACAACTCGGACAGTTTCGTCGTCGTGTCGATCGACGTGCCGGCCGGCGAGGCCGGCGTCGAGGGCCTGCCCGGGCTGGCGCGCGGCGGCTACGAGATCGTCGACAAGTTCGCACGCAAGGAGATCTACCTCGAAGGTGCGCTGGCCGAAACCTTCCAGCAGGGGGTGCAGGCGCTGGTCGAGCAGGGGCCCACCGAGGAGGCGCTGGACGAGTACATCGGCCGCTTCACGCTGCTGGCGCAGCAGCCGGTCGTACTGCACTGACTGCCGGCACGCGTTCGGCCCCGCCCGACCGCCAGGTTTCAAGATCGGCGCGGATCGGCCGATATGGGGGTGGATGGACTCCGGCGCCATGGCTTCGCTGCTCGTCGGCCACGCCGCATGGCTGTGGGCCGTGCCGGCTTTGGCTGCGCTGGCGCTGGGCGCCGGCCGGCTGTACTGGCGCCAGCGACGCCGTGGTGCGGCGCTGGCCGCGGCGCTCGAGGAGTTGACGACGCAACTGGACGGCGGCGAGGCCGGTGCCGTGCCGGGGCTGAAGAGCCGCCGGCACTTCGACCGGGCGCTCGATGAGGCGGTGGCACGCAGCGACGACGGCGCGGGCGGGCTGTGCCTGCTGTTCATCGATATCGACAACTTCGGGCTGGTCAACGATTCGCATGGCTACGCCGCCGGCGACGAAGTGATCCGGCAGATCGCGCAGCGTCTGCTGCAGGCCGCCGGGCCGGGCGCCGTCGCCACCCGCCTGGGGGGCGACGAGTTCCTGCTGCTGCTTGTTGGCGAGCTCGATGTCGCGCGCGAACTGGAGGGCCGTGTGGTTGATGAGATCGGACGCCCTCTGGATGCGCCGGGGCGCGGCGACGTGCTGCTGACGTGTTCGATCGGCATCGCTGCGTACCCGCAGCACGGCTCGCGCCTGCGGCTGCTCGGCAACGCCAGCAACGCAATGCGCACGGTCAAGCTCGCCGGCGGCGGCGACTACATGGTGTTCGAGCCGCGCATGGCGGTGGACACTCGCGACCACGCCGAGCTGTCGCACGACCTGCGGCTGGCCGTGGCGCGCGGCGAGCTCGAGCTGTACTACCAGCCCAAGGTCGACGCGCACGGCCTGCAGATCACCGCCGCCGAGGCCTTGCTGCGCTGGCACCACCCGACGCGCGGCATGATCAGCCCGACCCTGTTCGTGCCGATCGCCGAACGCTACGGCCTGATCGGGCCGATCGGCGACTGGGTCATCGAGGACGCCTGCCGCCAGGCCGGCATCTGGCGCCGCAGCGGCCTGCGCATGCGCGTGGCGATCAACGTCTCGGCCCATCAGATGCGCCAGCACGACCTGGTCGATCGCCTCGAAGCGGCGCTGCGCAAGAACCACCTGCAACCCGACCGCTTCACCTGCGAGATCACCGAATCGGTGGCGATGGAGGACACCCGCGTCACCCAGCACACCTTCGAGCGCATGCGCCAAGCCGGGCTGCATGTCTCGATCGACGACTTCGGCGTCGGCCAGGCCAGCCTGTCGTACCTGCGCCGCCTGCCCGCCGCCGAGTTGAAGATCGATGCGTCGTTCGTGCGCGACATCGACACCAGCGCAGACGCCCGGGCCATCGTCGACGCAGTGGTGCGGCTGGCGCACGCGCTCGAGTTGCACGTCGTCGCCGAGGGCGTCGAGACCGCGGCCCAGCGCGACTTCCTGGTGAACACGGGCTGCGACGAACTGCAGGGCTACCTGTTCGCCAAGCCGATGTCGGCGCCGGCGCTGACGCTGTGGGCGATGAACGACGATGCCGCCCCGTCGGTGGACTTCCGCGCCTCGCTGTTCCAGGACACGGTGACCGAGCCCGGCTGAGACTGAACGCGGCCGGCCGGGAGGGCGCGCCCGGGCGCAAGCCCTTCGATGCGTTGCCACGGCCGGCTTCCTACAATCGCAACATGAGTCCGGCGACGTCCCCCCGCACGATGGCCTACACCCGCGGCGCCGCGCTGCCACGCCTGCTCGAGCAGCGCATCGTCGTCATCGACGGCGCGATGGGAACGATGATCCAGCGCTTCGGCCTGACCGAGGCCGACTTCCGCGGCGAGCGTTTCGCGCGCCATCCCAGGGACCAGCGCGGCAACAACGACCTGCTGGCGCTGACCCGGCCCGACGTGGTGCGCGAGATCCATGCCAGCTACCTGCGCGCCGGCGCCGACATCGTCGAGACCGACACCTTCGGCGCCACCTCGGTCGCGCAACACGACTACGGCCTCGCGTCGGTGGCGCGCGAGATCAACGTGGCCGCCGCCCGGCTGGCGCGCGAGGCGGTCGATGCTGTCGCATCGCCCGAGCATCCGCGCTTCGTCGCCGGCGCGCTCGGGCCGACGCCGCGCACCGCGAGCATCAGCCCCGACGTCAACGACCCGGCGGCACGCAACACCAGCTTCGACGAGTTGCGCGCTGCGTACCACGAGCAGGCGTCGGGGCTGCTCGAGGGCGGCGTCGACCTGTTCCTGGTCGAAACCATCTTCGACACGCTCAACGCCAAGGCGGCGATCTTCGCGCTCGACGAGCTGATGGAGGCGACCGGCGAGCGCGTGCCGGTGATCATCTCGGGCACCGTCACCGACGCCTCGGGGCGCATCCTGTCGGGCCAGACGGTGGCGGCGTTCTGGCACTCGGTGCGCCACGCGCGCCCGCTCGCGGTGGGGCTGAACTGCGCGCTCGGCGCCGCGCTGATGCGGCCCTACATCGAGGAGCTGGCCAAGGTGGCGGGCGACACCTTCATCAGTTGCTACCCGAACGCCGGGCTGCCCAATCCGATGAGCGAGACCGGCTTCGACGAGACGCCAGCGGTCACCGCGGGCATGCTGGCCGAGTTCGCCCAGGCCGGCTTCGTCAACATCGTCGGCGGCTGCTGCGGCACGACGCCCGAGCACATCGCCGAGATCGCGCGGCGTGTCGGCAGCTACCGGCCGCGGTCGCGGCGGGATCCGCTGTTCACGTCGTTGCTCGCGGCCTGACGGCGCGCAACGACGCGCGCGCGGTCGCGACTGCGCGGCGCGCCGGACGCCTCGACGGCAGTGCCGGCGCCCGTCCGCGGCGTGGATCGAGCAAGGTGGCCGCGCCACATCGGCTCGAGTGGGTCACGGTGGAGCGAGCAAGGTCGCCGCACCCCAGGCGACCAGCACGGCTCCGGCGCCGCGGCCGATCCAGTGACCGGCCGGGCCGAGTTTCTCGACCCACACGAACACGGCGATGCCGGCGATCCAGGCCATGTTCATGACGCCGCCGACGAAGAGCAACAACATCAGCATCCAGCAGCAGCCGACGCAGACGGTGCCGTGACGCAAGCCCATGCGCCAGGCGCCGCCGAACCCCGCACGCCAATGCGCCGCGATGAATTCCAGCGGCGATCGGCAATGCCGAAGGCAGGCCTGCTGCAACGCCGTCCACTGGTACAGGCCGGCGCCGATCAGTACCGCTGCCGCCAGCACCCGGCTCGTGCTCGCCATCATCGGCGACAACAGCGCGGCCTGCTCGAGCGCGAACTGCAGCGCCGTCGCGGCCAGGCTGAACGTCGCCCAGACGGCGAGATAGCCCAGAGCGAAGGCTCCCGACGCGCTCGCCGGCTGGCCGCGTTCGGCGCGGCGGCGCGCGACGGTGGTGTAGAGCAGGATCATCGGCGCCGCGCTCGGCAGCATCATCGCCGCCATCATCGCGGCCCACATCACGAGCACCAGCGCCGCATGCGCCGGCGCCCACGCCCCCGGGCTCATCGGCATGAGCATGCCGCCCATCTCCTGCATCATGCCGGCGCCGGAGAGCAGGTAGCTCCACGACAGGACGATCGCCAGCAGCAGGCAGCACACGACGAGCAGCCGGTCGCGCCGCAGCGCGTGCTCGACCAGCGTCGTCGCGCTCATCCGGCCCCCTTGGCCGTGCCGATCCTCGACCCGGGATCGGCAGCGGCCCGGCCGATCGGCAAGGAGCGCCTGCGCGGCAGCCGCGCTGCGCTCATCCCGGCCTGCGCGGCGCGATCGACGCGACCCGCATTGCGGCGGTGCCCGGCTCGCCTAGGCGGCCACACCCTGCGGCGTCTGCACGACATGGGCCAGCGTGCTGTGCGTGGCCTGGGTCTCAAACGCAATCGCGCCGCGGCTGCTGATGTCGGCGGAGGCCACCTCGCCGACGCGGTGCTCGAACCCCTCGGGCATCACGACCTGGATGCGGTGCGGCGCACCGGTGACCGGGTTCCTGATCGGCTCGACGCTGCTGTCGAGCACGCCGGGGATGACCAGGCGCGCCGTGCGGGCTGCCTCGTCGAAGTCCAACCGGATGGGGGCGAAGATCGGATCGTGCATCTTGGTCACGATCAGGCTGCAGATCTGGAACAGCGTCCCTTCATCGGCGTTCTGCCCCGACATGATGTTGAACAACGCCTCGCGCTGCGCGGGCGTCGCGCGCTCGTCGATGATCGGCTGCAACTGCCCGTTGCCCTCGTGCAGCGCGCCGGGGAAGTGGACGACGGCGAAGAAGCACAGCCCGTCCAGGCGCGTGCCTTCATAGAACCCGCTCGTGATGCGCATGCCCAGGAAGCCCTTGCAAAAGCCCTGCGTCGGCCGGGCGTTGAAGTCGCACGGGCAACCGTAGGCGCAGTTGCAGTTCTTGAGCCATTCGCCTTCGAGGCGCCAGTTGGGGTGTGCCATGGATTCATCTCCTGTGTCAGACAGCTCATGTGGACCACCGCGGGCAAGTCCGCCTCGTCAGATCGGTGCCGGCTCGCAGCTTGGGCACCGAGGCAGCCGTCCCACGCCGGCGGCAGGTCGACTCACACTGCTCGAACGCGCCGTCCGCACCGGCTGCGGCGAGCGGACTTTCTGCCTGTCACCGGCGCCGTGCAACCCCCTAATCCGGACCTGCCGCAGCCTGCCGGCCACCGCCGACGCGACCTGTGCGGCGCGGCCGAGGCCAGGCCGGTGGCGCGACGGGCCCGCCGTCGAGACCCCCACCCGCCGGCGCGCGCGGGCGACCTGCACGCGGGGGCTGTCGCGCCGGCTTGGCGCAATCCGGGCGCGCGCCTAGACTGCGAGCTTCAAGTTCACCACCGCAGGAGCAAAGTCATGGGCGCACCCCAACCCTTCACCACCGCCGCCGACGTCGGCCACTACATCGGCGGGCGCAGCGTTGCGGGCGCCAGCGGGCGCAGCCAGGCGGTCTACAACCCGAGCAGCGGACGCGTCGCGCGTCAGGTGGCGTTGGCCTCGGCCGCCGAGGTGGGCTCTGCGGTGGCGGCGGCGCGCTCGGCCTTCCCGGCCTGGGCCGACACGCCGCCGATCCGGCGCGCGCGCATCCTCAACCGCTTCCTGCAACTGCTCAACCAGCATCGCGACACCCTGGCCGCGATGCTCAGCGCCGAACACGGCAAGGTCTTCACCGACGCGCAGGGCGAGGTCAGTCGCGGCATCGACATCGTCGAGTTCGCCTGCGGCGCGCCGCAACTGCTCAAGGGCGACTACACCGAGCAGGTCTCCACCGGCATGGACAACTGGACGCTGCGCCAGCCGCTGGGCGTCGTCGCCGGCATCACGCCGTTCAATTTCCCGTGCATGGTGCCGCTGTGGATGTTCCCGATCGCGCTGGCCGCGGGCAATGCCTTCGTGCTCAAGCCGAGCGAGCGCGACCCGAGCTGCTCGATCTTCATGGCCGAGCTGCTCGAGCAGGCCGGGCTGCCCGGTGGCGTCTTCAACGTCGTGCAGGGCGACAAGGTGGCGGTCGACGCGCTGCTCGAACACCCGGACGTGAAGGCGCTGTCGTTCGTCGGCTCGACGGCGATCGCGCGCTATATCTACGAGACCGGTGCGCACCACGGCAAGCGCGTGCAGGCACTCGGCGGCGCCAAGAACCACATGGTGGTGATGCCCGACGCCGACATCGACCAAGCCGTCGACGCGCTGATCGGCGCCGCCTACGGCTCGGCCGGCGAGCGCTGCATGGCGATCTCGGTGGCGGTGCTGGTGGGCGACGTGGGCGACAGGATCATGCCGCGACTGGCCGAGCGCGCGCGCGCGCTCGAGGTGCGCAACCCGATGGACCTGGCCGCCGAGATGGGGCCGATCGTGACCCGGCAGGCGCTCGATCGCATCGAGGGCTACATCGCGCTTGGCGTCGAGGAGGGCGCCCAACTCGTCGTCGACGGCCGCGGCCTGAAGGTGGCCGGCTGCGAAGGCGGCTTCTTCATCGGCGGCACGCTGTTCGACCACGTGCGGCCGACGATGCGCATCTACAAGGAGGAGATCTTCGGCCCGGTGCTCGGCTGCGTTCGCGTCAACGACCTGGCGGCCGCGGTTCAGCTCGTCAACGACCACGAATACGGCAACGGCGTGGCCTGCTTCACCAGCGACGGCAACGTCGCGCGCGAGTTCGCGCGCCGGGTGCAGATCGGCATGGTCGGCATCAACGTGCCGATCCCGGTGCCGATGGCGTGGCACGGCTTCGGCGGCTGGAAGCGCAGCCTGTTCGGCGACATGCACGCCTATGGCGAGGAAGGCATCCGCTTCTATACCCGGCAGAAGTCGGTGATGCAGCGCTGGCCCGACTCGATCGCCAAGGGCGCCGAGTTCGCCTTTCCCACCGGCCGCTGACCGCGCTGCTCCCACGCGGTGCGGTGTCGGACCGACGCCCGGCGCGCCGCTCGCCGAGTGAGCGGGAAGTCGCCGCCGGCGCTCATGTCGCCCCCGAGGCGCTGCGCGCCGTCCCCCCGAGGGGGAACGAGCGCCTTCGGAGCGGCCGTGCGGCGCTCATGTCGCCCCCGAGGCGCTGCGCGCCGTCCCCCCGAGGGGGAACGAGCGCCTTCGGAGCGGCCGTGCGGTGCTCATGTCGCCCCCGAGGCGCTGCGCGCCGTCCCCCCGAGGGGGAACGAGCGCCTTCGGAGCGGCCGTGCGGTGCTCATCGCCCCACGCGGTCGCGCATGCGCTCGCCGTACGACACCAGCCGCGGCGACTGTTGCAGGTGGGCGCGCACCGGGTTGTCGATCGGCGGCCACAGCGCGTTGGCGACGAAGGCGTAGACCGTTGCATCGAGCGCTCCCGGCGCGTCGCCGCCGAAGAAGGGCTGCTCGCCCAGCAGCGCGGCCGCGGCGTCGAAGTCGGTGCAGGCGCGCGCGCAGATCTCGTCGCGGCGGTGCCGGCCCAGGCCCTGGCCGATCAGGTCGCGCCGCATCTTGCGTCGCACCAGCGGCGGCACCAGCGCACGCAGCGGCCACGGCAGTGAACCGAAGAAGGCCGGCGCGGTCGTGCGCCAGCCTGCAGCGTCGATCCAGCGCAGCCACAGCAGCGCGAAGTAGGTGTGCTCCTCGAGCATGCGGCGCAGCGCGTGTTGCGCACCATCGGGCACCTCGCGCAACGCCGGCGGCAGGCGGCCGGCGTGGCGTCGCTGGAGGTGTTCGACGATGGCCTGCGAGTCGGCCACCAGCAGCCCGTCGTCACGCAGCACCGGCAACTTGCCCTTGGGCGCGCGCATCGGCAGCGCAGTGTCGACGCAACGGTATTCGAGTCCGGCCAGGCGCAGGAAGACCTCGACCTTCATGCAGAACGGGCTGGCGTTCATCAGCCCGAGCGCGGGGGCGAACTGCAGCAGTTCGATCATCGTTCGATCCCTTCCGGTCACGGCTTCATCGATGCCTTCATCCGGGCTGCGGCCCGGGCCGGTCGGCCTCGACGACGAAGCGCGCGCCGACGCCGACCGGGCTCTGCGCGTCGAGCGGCCGCTCGACCACCATCAGCTCGGCCTGCAGCCGCCGCGCGTCGAGCGTGAAGGCGACGTAGCCGCGCTGGTCGGCGCGGCCGTAGTGCAGGTGCGGGTTGAGCGCCAGCGCCGCATCGACGCGCGACTGCGCCTGCCCGTGGCTGCTGATCGAGCTGCCGCAGAACTCGCTCGCCACCACCGGCGCGCGCGGGTCGTCGAAGTCGACCTTCAGGTCGGCCACATAGTGTGCGTGCACGTCGCCGCCGAGCACGACGACGCCGGGCACGCGGCGCTCGGCAACGCCCGCGAGCAGCCGCCGGCGCGCCTGCGGGTAGCCGTCCCAGCCGTCGGTCCAGTAGCGGGCACTGGCCGGGCCGCTACGGTCAGCGTCCGGCGACGATGGCTCGACGCGCTCGGTC
>JBBIPS010000123.1:0-8313 GCA_037442725.1 Burkholderiales bacterium
GAGCCACGCAGTTGCTGCGCATCGATGCCGCACTGGCCGACGAGGCGGCGCTGGCGCTGGCGCTGCTGGCCCCGGCGGTGCCGCTGCAGACGCTGATCGCCACCTACCGCGGCGTGAGCGAGGCCTGCCAGCGCTTCCGCGCAATCAGCCTGGTGCGCATGGCACTGGGGGTCGCGAACTTCGCCGCGCCGCTCGCGGTGGCGCAGCACACGCTGCAGTTGCCGGCGCTGGTGGCCACACTGGTCGCCGCCCGGCTGCTGGCCTGCCTGCTGTTCAGGCGCCTGGCCGATGCCGCGCTGCCGGGCGGTGCCGCGCTGCCGCTGCCCACGGCCGGCCGTCGCCAGTTGCTGCACTCGGGCGGCTGGTTCACCGTCAGCGCGGTGCTCAGTCCGTTGCTCGTCCAGGCCGACCGCTTCTTCATCGGCGCGATGGTGTCGGCCGCCGCGGTGGCCAGCTACACCGTGCCGTTCGACATCATCACGCAACTGCTGATCGGCGTCACCGCCGTGTCGACCGTCGCGTTCCCGAGCATCACACAGCAGTTGCGGCAGGACGCATCGCGCGCGCGACGCAGCTTCGAGCGCTGGCTGCGACGCGTGGCCCTCGGCATGGCCTTGGTGTGCGGCGCAGTGGCGGCGCTGCTGCCCTGGGCGCTGCCGATGTGGCTGGGCGATGCGCTGCCGGCCGAATCGGTCGCCATCGGCAGGTGGCTGTGCCTGGGCGTGTGGATCAACGCGCTGGGCGCGATGTACTTCGCCTGGCTGCACGCCCAGGGACGCTTCCGCGCCACGGCGCTGCTGCACCTGCTGGAGCTGCCGCTGTACTTGCTGCTGCTGTGGTGGCTGCTCGGCCGCTTCGGTGTCGTCGGTGCAGCGATGGCCTGGACCGCACGCGTGGCAGTGGACTCGGCCTGGCTGGCGTGGCTGGCTTGGCGCGGGGCCTGAGACAGCGCTGAGAAGACGACGATGCAACTGGCCTTGCAGATCGCAATCGTGGTCGCGCTGCTGTCGCTCGCCGCTGGCGCTGCTACCTACGCGCGCGACGCCGCGCACCCGATGGCCTTGCTACCCGCGTCTTGGGGACTGGTCGGCTCGGCGTACCTGCTGCTACCGCATGGCTTGCGCCAAGTCGGGCTCGACACCTGGCTGCTGATCGCCGCGGCGTGCCTGGCCTTCGTGCTGGGGAGTCTTTCGAGCTTCTCGCTGGCTGCGCCGACACCACGCGGTGGATTCGAGTCGACGCCTTGGCGGCCGGTCCTGTTTTGGACAGCCCTGCTCGGATTACCCGTGTTCGCCCAGCGTGCGATCGCAATCGCCGATTCGGCGACGTTCACCGAATCGACGCTGATCAACCTGCGCATTGCACTGACCGGCGAGCTCGACGACACGCAAACCTATGGCGTGCTGGGCTACCTGATTCCAGTGGCATTCACGTCTACCTTGGTCGAATTCGCCACCGGCGAGCGCCGCGGCCTCACGCCTCGCGCGGGCGTGGCGTTGGCAGCGTCGCTGGCATACGCGGTGATGGCCACCGGCCGCACCTACCTGTTCCTGCTGTTCATTGCGCTGGCCTTCGTCGCACTGTTGCAGCGGCGGATCCGCCCCGCGACGCTCGCCTGGGCAGGGACCGCCATCGTCGGCGTCCTGTTCTTCGGCCTGGGCTGGTTGTTCAACAAGATCGGCGGGGACTCGCCGAACGTCAATGCGCTGAGCGCCGCCGAAGCCTTGAGCCTGTACCTGCTCGGCAGCGTCGCCGCGCTCGACGTCTGGATGGCCGCCCACGTACCGCTCGACTGGGGGCTTAACACCTTGCGCTCGGTGTTCGCGGTGGCGGCGGTGCTGGGCGCACCAGCGCAGGTCGTGCCGCTGGTCAAGGACTATGTCTTCGTCCCCGATCCGACCAACGTCTACACCGTGCTGCTACCCTACCTGCAGGACTTCGGGCAGTTCGGCGCCGTCATCGTCATGGGCCTGCTCGGCGGTCTGCACGCGCTGTTGTACCGAGCAGCGCAGAGCCAGGATCCGCGCTGGGTGATCCTGAATGCGTTGGCGATGTATCCGCTGCTGATGCAGTTCTTCCAGGACCAGTACTTCAGTCTGCTGACGACCTGGGTGCAGTTCACCGTAATGGTGATGCTTTGCTTCAGACGCCGGCGCACGCCAGCTCTGGCATGAGTCAACGCCTGACCATCGTCATCGTCAACTGGAACGCAGGCACGCAGTTGCGCAAGTGCCTGGCGTCGATCGCGACCAGCTCGTGCCATCTGCCCCCCGAGGCCCGGGTCGATCAGGTGGTGGTCGTCGACAACGCCTCGGACGACGGCTCGGCCGATGGGCTGGCGCTGCCGGGCATTTCGCTGCGCGTCATCCGCAACCGCGAGAATCGCGGCTTCGCTGCCGCCTGCAACCAGGGTGCGGCCGAAGCCGCCGGCGACCTGATCCTGTTCCTCAATCCCGACACCCGGTTGTTCGCCGATTCGCTCGCGGTACCGCTGGCCGCATTGCAATCGCCCGAACACGCCCGATCCGGAATCGTCGGCATCCAGATGGTCGACGATGCCGGTTCGGTGGCGCGCAGTTGCGCACGCTTCCCGACCGTGGGCCACTTTGCGGCGCAGGCGCTGGGGCTGGATCGGCTGTGGCCGCAGACGGCTCATTTCATGCGCGAATGGGACCACGCACACACGCGCGAGGTCGATCAGGTCATCGGGGCGTTCTTCCTGATACGCCAGGCAGTGTTCGAGGCGCTGGGCGGTTTCGACGAGCGCTTCTTCGTCTACTTCGAGGAGGTTGACCTGGCCTGGCGCGCGCGCCAAGCTGGCTGGCGCTGCGTGTATCTCGCCGGCGCCCAGGCCTACCACAGAGGCGGTGGCACCACCGGCCAGGTCAAGGCGCGACGCCTGTTCTACTCGCTGCGCAGCCGGCTGCAGTACGGCCGCAAGCACTTGGCGCTGCCGCAGCGGCTCGCGCTGCACATCGTGACCTGGCTGGTCGAACCGCTGAGCCGCACGTTGTTCCTGGCGTTTCGGCTGCGCTGGCGCGAGATCGGCGATCTCGCCGAAGGCTACGGCCTGCTGCTGCGCGACCGCCTGGCCCGCCGATGAGGATCGCCTGCCTGACCCGCTACGACGACCTCGGCGCGTCCTCACGCGTGCGTTTCGGCCAGTACGCCGGGCCGATGTCGCGCATCGCGCCGGACCTGTCGTGGCAGCGACAGTCGCTGCTCGACGACCGCTACCTGCGCGCCAAGTACGCCGGCGCGTCCACCGCGCCGCACGCGCTGCGCTGCTACGCGGCACGGGCGCTGGCGTTGGCACGCACGCCGCCGCCGGACCTGTGGTGGGTCGAGAAGGAACTCTGGCCGTGGGCCCCGGCCTGGCTCGAGCGCGCCGTGCTGTCGCGCCGGCCCTACGCGCTGGACTTCGACGACGCGATCTTCCACAACTACGACCGGCATCGCAGCGCGCTGGTGCGGCGGCTCTGGGGGCGCAAGATCGACCGGCTGATGGCGGGTGCCGCGCTGGTCACCGCCGGCAACGCATATCTCGCGAACAGAGCGTCCGGCGCAGGTGCCCGCCGGGTGCAGATCGTGCCGACCGTGGTCGACCTCGACCGCTACCCGCCGCGCACGGCGGGCGATCCGGCTGGCGATGGCACGACCGACATCGCCTGGATCGGCTCGCCGGCGACCGTGGCCTACCTGCGACTGCTGGCCGAGCCGCTGCGCCAGCTCACGGCGCGTCACCCGGTGCGGCTGGTGGTGATCGGCGGCGGCGAGACCCGCCTGCCCGGCGTCGACGTGGTGGTCAAGCCCTGGTCGGCCGCCACCGAGGCCGCCGACCTGGCGCGCTGCCATGTCGGCGTGATGCCGCTGCCTGATACACCCTGGGAGCGCGGCAAGTGCGGCTACAAGCTGATCCAGTACATGGCCTGCGGCCTGCCGGTGGTGGCGTCGCCGGTGGGCGTCAACCGCGAGATCGTGCAGCCTGGACAGAATGGTCTGCTCGCTGCCGATGACACGCAATGGCTCGACGCGCTGGAACAGTTGATCACCGATCCGGCATTGCGGGTGCGCATGGGGCAGGCAGCTCGCACCACCGTCGAGCAGCGTTACTCGGTGCAGGCCGTGGCGCCACGCCTTGCCATGCTGCTGCGAGCCGCCGGCGTGCGCCCGTGACACGCCGTCGACCGCCCGCTCCGACCGGGACCCCCCAAGGCGTGCAGTAGGCTCGGCCGATCCGTCGTTCCCGACCGCGCCCCAGACCACGACACGCATGTGCGCCATCACCGGCCTCCTGGCCGCCCCCGGCCATCCCCGGGCCCTCGCACCCGATGTCGTCCGCGGCATGGGCGACGCGATCGCGCACCGCGGCCCCGACGACCACGGCGAGTGGATCGACCCCGAGCAGGGCATCGCGCTGGCGCACCGGCGCCTGGCCGTCGTCGACCTGAGCGCCGCCGGTCACCAGCCGATGACGTCGGACTGCGGGCGCTACGTCGTCGTCTACAACGGCGAGATCTACAACCACCCCGAGTTGCGCGCCGGGCTCGGCGACCTGCCCTGGCGCGGCCACTCGGACACCGAGACGCTGCTGGCGCTGTTCAGCCGTCACGGCGTCGTCGGGTCGCTGCCGCTGCTGGTCGGCATGTTCGCGTTCGCGGTGTGGGACCGCGATACCCGGACGCTGACGCTCGCACGCGACCGCATGGGCGAGAAGCCGCTGTACTGGGGCACGCTGGGCGATCAGGGCATCGCCTTCGCCTCCGAACTGCGCGCGCTGCAGGCCCATCCCGGCTGGCACGGCGAGGTCGATCGCGACGCGCTGGCACTGCTGATGCGCCACAACTGCATCCCCGCGCCGCACTCGATCTGGCGCGGCATCCACAAGCTCGAGCCGGCCAGTTGGGTCAGCCTGCAGCGCGATGGCCGCATCGTCCGGGGCTGTTACTGGGACTTGGCCAGGCTGTCGCTCGACGCGCTGGCGCAGCCGCTGCGGCTCGACGACGCCGCGGCCGCCGACCGGCTCGAGCAGTTGCTGGGCAAGGCGGTGCGTGGCCAGATGCTGGCCGATGTGCCGCTGGGGGCATTCCTCTCTGGCGGTGTCGACTCGTCGACCCTCGTCGCGCTGATGACGCGGCATGGCACGCAGAAAGTGCGTACGTTCTGCATCGGTTTCGACGATGGCGCGACCAGCGAAGCCGAACACGCCCGCGCCGTGGCGCAGCACCTGGGCACCGACCACACCGAGCTGATCGTCGGCGCCGCCGATGCGCTGGCACTGGTGCCGCGGCTGGCCACGCTGTACGACGAGCCCTTCGCCGACTCGTCGCAGATACCCACCCTGCTGGTGGCGCAGATGGCGCGGCGCCATGTCACCGTGGCGCTGTCGGGCGACGCCGGCGACGAGCTGTTCGCCGGCTACAACCGCTACCTGATCGCCGATCGGATGTGGCCGCGCCTGCGGCGAATTCCGCTCGGGCTGCGGCGCGGCGTGGCGCGCCTGATCAGGAGTGCCGCGCCGTCGACATGGGACGCCCTGCTCAATGCGCCTGCGCGACTGCTTTCAGCCGCGCACCGGCACCGCGACGTCGGCGCCAAGCTGCACAAGTTCGCGCGCGACGTGCTGCCGGCGACCGACGTGAAGGCGCTGTACCGCGCGCTCAGCTCGCACTGGACGGATCCGTGCGCGCTGGTGCTGGGTGCGCACGAACCGGCGAGCCGGATCGACGATCCCGTCCTGGGGCCGCACTGGGGCAACGCGGTGGCGGGCATGAGCATCACCGACCAGCTCGGCTACCTGCCCGACGACATCCTGGTCAAGGTCGATCGCGCCGCGATGGCCTGCAGCCTCGAGACGCGCGCGCCCTTCCTCGACCCTCGCCTGGTCGAGTTTTCCTGGCACCTGCCGCAGCACCAGAAGATCCGCGACGGCCAGACCAAGTGGCTGCTGCGCCAGGTGCTCTACCGCCATGTGCCGCGCGCGCTGATCGAGCGGCCCAAGCAGGGTTTTGCCGTGCCGCTCGACGCCTGGCTGCGCGGCCCGCTGCACGACTGGGCCGAGGCGCTGCTGGCACCCGAGCGGCTGCAACGCGAGGGCTACCTGGTCGTGCCACCGATCCGGGCGGCCTGGGCCGACCATCAGTGCGGGCGGCGCAATCGCGCGGCCGAACTCTGGGACGTGCTGATGTTCCAGGCCTGGTTGCAGGAGCAGGCGCAGTGAACCCGCGCCTTGCCGCGCCCGGCGCGTTCGTCATGTCGAACGACGCACACGCGCCGTGCTGCCTGCAATGACCGGCAAAGTCGTCCTGGCGATCAACGCCGCCTGGAACATCGCCAACTTCCGTGGTGGGCTGATCCGCGGCCTGCAGGCCGACGGCTGGGACGTGGTGGCGCTGGCGCCGCGCGACGAGCATGTGCCACGCATCGAGGCGCTGGGCTGCCGCTTCGTCGAGATGCCGATGCACGCCGGCGGCACCAACCCGTGGCGCGAGGTGCAGCTCTACCGCCGCTTCAAGGCGGCGCTGGCCGCCGAACGGCCCGACGCCTTCCTCGGCTTCACGATCAAGCCCAACGTCTGGGGCTCGCTGGCGGCACAGTCGCTGGGCATCCCGGTGATCAACAACATCGCCGGGCTCGGCACCGCCTTCATCCGCACCAGTTGGCTGACCAGCGTGGCCCGACTTCTGTACCGCATCGCCCTGCGGCGATCGCACCGCGTGCTGTTCCAGAACGAGGACGACCGCCGCTGCTTCATCGAAGCCGGCCTGGTCAGCGCCGCGCGCGCGGCACGCGTGCCGGGCTCAGGCGTCGACCTCGGACACTTCGCCGTCGCGCCGCTGCCACCGGCACCGCCGCTGCGGCTGCTCTACGTCGGCCGCCTGCTGCGCGACAAGGGCGTGGTCGAGCTGGCCGACGCGGCGCGTCTGCTGAAGGCGCAGGGCGTGCCGGTCGAGATCGAGCTGCTGGGTTTCCTCGACGTCGACAATCGCAGCGCGGTGACGCGCACCGAGCTCGACGGCTGGGTCGGCGAGGGCATCGTGCGCTACCTCGGCAGCACCGACGACGTGCGCCCGTTCATCGCCGCAGCCCACGCCGTGGTGTTGCCCTCGTACCGCGAGGGCGTGCCGCGCACGCTGCTCGAAGCCGCGGCGATGGGTCGACCCTTGATCGCCAGCGATGCCGTCGGTTGCCGCGACGCGGTCGACGAAGGCGTCAACGGACTGCTCGCGCGGGTGCGCGACGCCGGGCACCTGGCGGCGCAGATCCGCCGCCTCGTCGACCTGGGTGATGCGGCCCGCGCCTCGATGGGCCGCGCCGGCCGCGCCCGGGTCGAGCGCGAGTTCGACGAACGCCGGGTGATCGACATCTACTGCCAACTGCTGCGCTGCGTGCGACCGACCCGAGCCGCCGGCCCACGGCACCCGCCTAGAATCGACGCGCCATGAAGCACCGCAACCCGATCTCGTCGCGCGCGCCCGCCCGCACCCTGCCCGCGCGGCGTCGGCTGAGCCCGCTGCTCGCCGTGCTCGTCGGCCTGGTCCTGCAACCCGGCACCGCCCACGCCTACATCGACCCCAACGCCGGCGGCATGCTGTTCCAGCTGCTGGCGCCGGTGTTCGCGGCGGCGGTCGGGGCCTGGCTGTTCCTGCGCCGCTGGATCGCGGCGACTGCGCGCAACCTCTGGCATCGCCTGACCGGTCGCCGCACCGAATGAGGGCCGATCAGCGCGGGGCGCCGCCCGCGCCGTCCGGCGCCCTGCCCGAGCCGCGCTACCGACTGCTGTTGTGCTGCGCGCTGGCTGCGCTGGTGATCCTGTGGCTGCCGCTGGGACTGCTGCAGGAGGTCGATGCGCTGCTGGCCTACACCACGCCGCGCGACCTGCTGCGTGACGTCGCGCTGCTGCTGCCGATGGTGGCGGCAGTGGCCGCGGCGCTGGCGCTGCTGGCACGGCTGGGCGCCTTCGCGTCACGGCTGCTCGGTCGCGGCGAAGCCACGCAGGCGCGCGTGGCCTGGGCGCTGCTGCTGGTGCCGGCGGGCTGGCTGTGCGCATGGCAGCTCACACGCAGCATCCGGCTGTGGCTGCAGATCACCAGCGGGCTGGCGCTGAGCGTCGGCTCGCACACCCGCGTCGTCGGCATCGGCGTGCTGCTGGCGCTGGTGCTGATGCTGTGGGGCCGCTTCGGCGCGGCCCGACTCGGCGGCCGCCTGATCGAGCTGCTGCGGGGCTTGAGCGCGCCGGCGCTGGCGCTGACGGCGGCCGGTGTGCTGGCCACGCTCTGGCTGCCGCCGGTACGGCACGGCTCGCCCGCACCG
>JBBIPS010000124.1:0-8273 GCA_037442725.1 Burkholderiales bacterium
GTCGACGTGGCACGAACTGCGTGCGACGGTGGCCGGCTGCCGCGCCTGCGCGCTGTGCGAGGGCCGCCGCCAGACGGTGTTCGGCGTCGGCAACGAGCACGCGCACTGGATGATCGTCGGCGAGGCGCCGGGTGAGCAGGAGGACCGGCGCGGCGAGCCCTTCGTCGGTCCCGCCGGCCGCCTGCTCGACCGCATGCTGCAGGCGCTCGCACTGACGCGCGCCGAGGCACCGCCCGAGCGCCAGGTCTTCATCGCGAACGCGCTCAAGTGCCGGCCGCCGCACAACCGCAACCCGACGCCGCAGGAGATCGCGCAGTGCCGGCCCTACCTCGAGCGGCAGGTCGAGCTGGTGCGGCCGCGCATGATCCTGGCCCTGGGACGCTTCGCGGTGCTGTCGCTGCTCGGCAGCAGCGAGCCGCTTGGCCGGCTGCGCGGGCGCGTGCACCGCTGGCACGGCCGGCCGCTGGTGGTCAGTTACCACCCGGCTTACCTGCTGCGCCAGCCGGCCGAGAAGGCGCGCGCCTGGGCCGACCTTTGCCTGGCGGCGCAGGCCTGCGCGGAGCCTGCGCCGGTCGCGCCCGGCTGACGGCGAGCCCACGCTGGCGACTGGCGTGCGCCCCGCCGCAGCGGGCGTGCAGTCTCGCGAGCGAGCCGTCGATTCCCGATCAGGTCAGGCCGTCGGCGCGGCCGGCTATCATCGCGCGCAGCGCTTTCGCAGCGCGACCAGGAGGACGCCGTGCCAGCTCGGGACAGCGCAGTGCGCAGCAACGGCTCGCCCTTCAAGGGTTGGGATGTGCTGCCGCTGGCCGCGATCGAACTGACCCCCGACGGCCAGGCCTTGCGCGCCAACCCGGCGTTCGCGGCGCTGACGGGTCTGGCGCTGGACGGCGTCGCCGGCACCGGCTGGTTCGCCGCGTTGTCGCCCGACCGCCGCGCCGCGCTGTTCGCCGCGCTCGCCGCGCGCCACGACTTCGAGCTCGAGATCCGGCTGCTGCGGCGCGACGGCGCAAAGGCCTGGATCGATGCGAGCGCGCGCTGGTTGCCGGCCAGCGGCAGCTATCTGTGCCTGCTGCACGACGGCACGGCAGCACGCCAGCAGGCGCAGGACGCGCGCGCCGAGGCCGAGCGCTTCCACCTGCTGGCCGACCATGTGCCGGTGCTGATCGCCTACTACGAGCGCACCGGCAACACCTGCACCTATGCCAACCCGCAGTACGCGGCGGCCTTCGGCCTCGACGCGCGCAGCATCCTCGGCCGCACCGTCGAGCAGGTGATCGGTGCCGACGCGGCGCGTGCGATCCAGCCCTACGTCGACACGCTGCTCGCCGAGCGCCGCACCGTGTCGTACGTGCGCAGGCTCGACCGCGGCGACGGCGCACCGCGCTGGATCGACGTCAGCCTGGTGCCGCACCTGGCCGCCGACGGCACGGTGGTCGGCTCGTTCGTGCGCATCGGCGACATCACGCAGCATCGCGAGGCCGAGCTGGCCGCGTGCCAGAGCCAGGAGCGGCTGGCCAAGTTCATGACGGCCAGCATCGAGGGCATCGTGCTGCACCACGACGGCCTGATCACCGATGTCAACGCCCCGATCGAGGCGCTGTACGGCGCCGGCCGCGAGGCGCTGATCGGCCGCCACGTGTTCGACTTCATCGCCCCCGAGTTCCAGCCGCGCGCGCGCGAGGTGCTGGCCGCCGGCGCCGAGCTGGCCTACGAGGCCGAGATCGTCGACGTCGGCGGGCAGCGCATCCCGGTGGAGCTGATCGTGCGCACCGTCATGCACGGCCAGGAGCGGCTGCGTCTGGCGGTGGTGCGCGACCTGCGCGCCCGGCGCGCGGCGCTGCAGCGCATCCGCCACCTGACGCAGCACGACCCGCTGACCGGGCTGCTCAACCATACGGCGTTCGTCGCTGCGCTCGACGCGGCGCTGGCCGGGCACCGTGCCGGCGGCGCGGCGTTCGCCTTGCTGCTCATCGACCTCGACCACTTCAAGCGCGTCAACGCCGCCTACGGCCACCAGGCCGGCGACGCCTTGCTCGCCGCGCTCGCCGCCGCGATGGCGCGGGTGCTGCCGGTGGACGCTGTCTCGGGGCGTTACGGCGGCGACGAGTTCGGGCTCTTGCTACCCGGCGTCGCCGACCGCGAGCAGGCGCGCATGCAGGCCGCACGCGTGCACGCGACGCTGCAGCTGCCGGTCGAGATCGGCGGCCACAGTCTGGCCACGGGCGCGACCATCGGCGTGGCGCGTTGTCCCCACGACGGCGCCGACGTCGATGCCCTGCTGCGCTGCGCCGATGCCGCGCTCGCCGCCGGCAAGGCCGCCGGGCGCGGCGTGGTCCGCTGCTTCGAGCCCGCGCTGGCCGCGGCGACACGATCCCACGCGGGCTGATGCGGGTGTCGGCGATTGGCCGGCCGCCGTCGTAGGCCGCACCGCAGCGGCGCCGGGTTTCCCGGTCACGACGGCGGTCATCCATCGGGTGAGCGCTCGACACGCCCGATCGAGCCGCGTTGCGGCACGTGGGCGGCGTGGCTCCACGCTGCCGGCCGCGGCCAGGTCGCGCCGCCGGGCCAGGGCCCGTCCGGTCGCGGCCGGTTTCTCAGTCCTTCAACCCTTGCCGGCCTTGATCGGCCGCGTCCAACCGGCGATCGAGACCTGCCGGGCGCGCGCCACCGTCAACTGCCCGGCCGGTGTGTCCTTGGCGATGGTGCTGCCGCCGCCGACCGTGCTGCCCGCGCCGATCGCGACCGGCGCGATCAGCACGCAGTTCGAGCCGATGTGGGCGTCGGAGCCGATGACGGTGCGGTGCTTGTTGACGCCGTCATAGTTGGCGGTGATGCTGCCGGCGCCGAAGTTGACGCGTTCGCCCACCGTCGCGTCGCCCAGGTAGGCCAGGTGATTGGCCTTGGCGCCGCGCGCCAGCGTCGAATTCTTGACCTCGACGAAGTTGCCGACGTGAACTTGCGGACCCAGTGCGGCACCCGGGCGCAGCCGTGCGAACGGGCCGACGCGCGCGCCGGTGCCCACGGTGGCGCCCTCGATGTGGCTGAACGGCTCGATGCGGGCGCCGGCGTCGATGGTCGCGTCGCGGATCACGCAGTGCGCGCCGATGTGCACCTCGTCGCCGAGCACGACCCGGCCCTCGAAGACGCAGCCGACGTCGATCTCGACGTCGCGTCCGGCACGGAGTTCACCGCGCTGGTCGAAGCGCGCCGGGTCCGCCAGGCGTACCCCGGCCTCCATCAACGCCTCGGCCAGGCGGCGTTGCAGCCGGCGCTCGAGGTCGGCCAACTGCGCCGGGCTGTTCACGCCCAGCACCTCGGTTGCGCTGCCGGCATGGTGCGCGACCACGGGCACGCCATCGGCCACCGCGAGTGCGACCACGTCGGTGAGGTAGTACTCGCGCTGGACGTTGTCGTTCTTCAGTGCCATCACCCAGCGTTTGAGCCGTGCGGTCGGCGCGGCCAGGATGCCGGTGTAGACCTCGGCGATCGCGCGCTGGCGCGGCGTGGCGTCCTTGTGCTCGACGATGCCCAGCACCGCCCCGTCGGGCGCGTCGCCCGCGCGCAGGATGCGACCGTAGCCGCTGGCATCGTCGAGCGCGATCGTCAGCAGCGCGAGTCGGCTGCCAGCGCAGGCGTCGACGAGCGCACGCGCCGTGGCGGCCTCGATCAACGGCACGTCGCCGTTGAGGATCAGCGTCGTGCCGCCATCGCCGAGGTGCGGCACGGCCTGCTGGATCGCGTGGCCGGTGCCGAGCTGAGGCGTCTGGCGCACGGCGAGTGCGCCGCTCGGCCCGGTCACCGCCTCGACCTGTTCGGCGCCGTGGCCGGTGATGACGATGGTGCGGCTGGCGCGCAAGGTCGCGGCGGTGTCGAGCACGTGCTGCAGCAAGGGCCGGCCGGCCAATTTGTGCAGGACCTTGGGCCGGGTTGACTTCATGCGGGTACCCTTGCCCGCTGCCATGATCACGATGTCGAGCGTCATGAAGATGTTCTTGCCTGGTCGGATCGGAATCTGGATTATCGCGATGCTGCTGCCGTGGCTGGCCGGCTGCAGCGCGCTGCGCCTGGGCTACGAGCAGGGCCCGACGCTGGCCTACTGGTGGCTCGACGGCTACGTCGACTTCACCGACGCGCAGGCGCCGCGCGCCAAGGCCGCGCTGCAGGACTGGTTCGCCTGGCACCGTGCCGGCGAGCTGCCCGACTACGCCGAGCGGCTCGCAGCGCTGCAGCGCGAGGCGGTGTCGCCGACCACGCCGGAGCGGGTCTGCAGCATCGTCGCCGATGCGCAGCGCCGCGCCACGCGTGCGTTCGACCAGGCGGTGCCGGCACTGGCCGTGCTCGTGCGCAGCCTGTCGACGGCGCAGATCGCGCACCTCGAGAAGCGCTACGCCAGGTCCAACGAGGAGGCGCAGGCCGAGTTCGCGCAGCCGCTGCCTGCCGAGCGCCGGCAGGCAGCGTTCAGGCGCACGCTCGACCGTGCCGAGACGATCTACGGTCGGCTCGACGAGGCGCAGCGCGCACTGCTGGGCGCGGCGCTGGCGGCGTCGCCGTTCGACGCCGAACGCTGGCTGGCCGAGCGCCGCGCGCGCCAGCAGGACATCGTGCGCAGCCTGCGCGAGTGGGTGGGCTTGCGCACCGATGCCGCCGAGGTGCAGGCCGGACTGCGCGTGTTCGCCGCGCACGCGGTGCGCTCACCGCGCGGCGACTACCGCGCCTACCATGAGCGCCTGGATGCGGCCAACTGCCGGTTGATCGCGCAGTTGCACAACGCCACGAGCCCGCAGCAGCGCCAGCAAGCACAGGACAAGTTGCGGGGCTGGGAGGACGACTTGAGGGCGCTGATGCGCACCCAGGTCAGCGACGCCAGACCTGGCAGTTGAGCGCGTGCCGCGGCAAGCCACGCCGCAGGAGCTTCAGTGCGCCAGGGGCACCGTCACCCGTCGCGGGTTGACGCCGGTGGCGGGGAAGTCGAACAGCGCCGCATCGAACAGCGGCACGAGCACGCGCTCGACGCTGTCTTGCAGGCCTTCGCTGCTGGCGTGCGCCTCGAACAGCGGCTTGCCGCTGCTGCGCTCGCGGATCAGCAGCGCTACCTCGCGGTCGAAGGTGGGCGAGGGCGGGTAGATCGCTGCGCCCCAGTACGGGCCACGCCACGGTGCATGGCGCCAGGTGCCGAAGCCGCCATGCCACCACAGCGGATCGTTCCAGGGTGAGCGATCGGTGCGGGTCACGCGTGCTCCCACCTGGACCAGGAACTCGGGTTCGGTACCCGCCGCCGCGGCGCTGAATCCGGCGCGTTCGAGCGCCGGCCGCGCGTTGTCCTCGAGCCACTGCTGGTCGGCGGCGTGCGTCTGCTGCGAGGGCAGGCGCTCGAAGGCGTAGCTGCCGGCGGCACGGCCTGGCGGCCAGGGCCCGTAGCTGGCGACGTCGGCGCTGAACTGGTTCAGTCCCGCGCAACCACCGAGCAGCACCGCCCCGACGGCAAGCGTCGAGAGCGACAGCAGCAGACGTCGGCTCGTCATCGTCATCCTCCTCGGTCGTGGCGCGCGCTCGGCGTCGTGCACGCGCAGCGGCGGCCGGTCAATCGTCGCGCGGCAGGATCGGCAACCCCGGCCCGCAGACCGTCGCCGCTGCCGCGCACCCCGTCTCGTCAGCGTCGAACGCCTTGTCACCGTCGGCATCGGCGACACCGTTCGGTCTGATCGTCGTGAACGGGTAGAGGTTCCGGTCCATCAGGTGCGACGGCGTGACGTGGCCCATCGCGTGCAGCATGTTGTCGATGCGCCCCGGGTACTGGCGCTCCCAGTCGCGGATCATCTGCCGGATCTGCACGCGCTGGAGCTGGTCCTGGCTGCCGCACAGCGAGCACGGGATGACGGGGAAGGCGCGGTGTGCAGCCCAGCGCTCGAGGTCGGATTCGGCCACGTAGGCCAGCGGCCGGATCACCGTGTGGCGTCCGTCGTCGCTGAGCAGCTTGGGCGGCATGCTGCGCAGGCGGCCGCCGAAGAACATGTTCATCAGCAGCGTCACCACCATGTCGTCGCGATGGTGGCCGAGGGCGATCTTGGTCGCCCCGAGCTCGCTGGCAACGCGGTACAGGATGCCGCGACGCAGCCGCGAGCACAGGCTGCACATCGTGCTGCCTTCGGGCACCAGGCGCTTGACGATCGAGTAGGTGTCGCGCTGCTCGATATGGAACGGCACGCCGCGGCTCTCGAGATAGCGTGGCAGCACGTCCGCGGGGAAGCCGGGCTGCTTCTGGTCGAGGTTGACGGCGACGATGTCGAACTCGATCGGCGCGCGCCGGCGCAGCCCGAGCAGGATGTCGAGCAGCGCGTAGCTGTCCTTGCCGCCCGACAGGCACACCATCACCTTGTCGCCGGCGCCGATCATGTTGAAGTCGGTGATCGCCTGGCCGACCAGGCGGTGCAGCCGCTTGGACAGCTTGTTCATCTCGAAGGCGTGCCTGCGCGCCGCCGGGTCGGCGCCGGGCGCGGCGGCCGGCGCCAGCGCCACAACGCCGGTGCCTGCCGCGTCGGGCGGCGCGCAGTGCGTGTCGGTCATTCCGGCTCCTTCATGCCGAACACCTCGCAGCCGACGGCGGCGCAATCGGGGTAGACATCGGGCTTCTGCGTCGAGACGCGCGCGGCGCGCACCTGCGGGTGCGCCAGCATCAGCGCGAGCAGGTCGTCGGCCAGCGTCTCCTGCAGGTGGATGTGGCCGCGCGCGACGCGCGCCGCCACCGAGCGGCGGATGAAGTCGTAGTCGAGCACCTCGTCGAGCTGGTCGCGGCTGGGCGTCGACAGCGCCAGCGGCACGAACAGGTCGACGTTGATCAGCACGCGCTGCTCGCCCTTCTTCTCGAACTCGTGCACGCCGATGTTGATCCAGACCTCGTAGTCGCGCAGGAACAGGCGCCGGCAGTCCATCAGGCGCGGGTTGCTCAACAGGCTCTGCATGTCAGTCCTTTGCCCGCGCCAGGAACAGCACGTCGCGCGGCTGGGCCTGCAGGTGCTGGCCGCCGTCGACGAGCAGCGTGCTGCCGGTGATCGCGGGCGACTCGAGCAGGAAGCGCACCGCACGCGCCACGTCGGCCGGCGTCGACGAGCGCTGCAGCGGCGTCAGGCGGTGCGCACCGGCGAATTCCTGCGCGCTCATCGGTCCGGACGGCAGCGTCACGCCGGGCGCGACGCCGCACACGCGCAGCAGCGGTGCCAGGGCCTGCGCCAGCAGCGTCGTCGCCGACTCGAGCGCGGCCTTGGACAGCGTGTACGACAGGTAGTCCGGGTTCGGGTTGGCCAGCTTCTGGTCGAGCAGGTTGACGACGCAGCCGCTGGCGCGCCGCGTCACGAGGTGGCGGTGCAACGCGCGCGCCAGCACGATCGGCGCCGCGGTGTTGGTGCGCCAGTGGCGCTGCATCGCGTCCGCGCTGAAGCTGTCGACATCGTCGTACTCGAACAGCGACGCGTTGTTGACGACCGCGTCGAGCCGTCCGAAGCGTGCGACGACGGCCGGCACCAGCGCCGCGCAGTCGGCCTCATCGGCGAGGTCGGCGGCGAAGACTTCGGCGCGCACCGGCGCGCCGTTCCGGCCCGACCCGTCGGACGCGTACTTTGTCTGATCAGCGGCCGGGGCGTGTGCGTCCGACTGTGCCGGCACCTGCGACTGACCCCGTGCGAGGCCACGCCGCGCCTGCGCGACGGTGACTTCGGCCTGCGCCAGCGACGCCCGGTAATGCACCGCCACGTCCCAGCCGTGCGCGGCGAGCTCGAGCGCGATCGCACGGCCGATACGGTGCGCGCCGCCGGTGACCAGCACCACGGGACGCGGCGCGGTGCCGGGCACGGCGTCGACCGGATCGGGGAGGTCGGAGGGTGGGGACATGCTTTCTACAATGCCGCGATGCAAGATCAGCGTGCTGGCGACCCGCCTGCAATGACGAGTGACAGCGGCAGTGTATCGAGCCGCCTGGCGGCCGAGATGCATCGCGCCATTGCCGACGCCGGTGGCTGGCTGCCGTTCGACCGCTTCATGGCGCTGGCGCTGTACGCGCCGGGGCTGGGTTACTACGCCAACCCGGGTGCCAAGTTCGGCACGCTGCCCGGGTCGGGCAGCGACTTCGTCACCGCGCCCGAGCTCTCGCCGCTGTTCGGCCGCGCGCTGGCGGCGCAGGTGGCGCAGGTGCTGGCGGCCAGCGGCACGGCCGAGGTCGTCGAGTTCGGCGCGGGGTCGGGCGCGCTGGCCGAGCAACTGCTCGATGCGCTCGGCGCCAC
>JBBIPS010000125.1:0-8268 GCA_037442725.1 Burkholderiales bacterium
GGCCCGGCCGCCGCGCGCCGGCACGGCCCACCGTGCGCGCTCAGTGTGCCGGTGGCAGCACGCGCCCGACGGTGGCCGGCACCTGCTGCGGATCGATCAGGCCGGCCAGTTCGAGCTGCATCAGCACCATGTTGACGAGATTGGGCACCGACGGCCGACCCGTCTCGATGACGAACCGCGCCGCCTCGCGGTAGAGCGGGTCGCGCTCACGGAACAGTTCGCGCAGCCGCCGCAGCGGATCGCGCACCTGCAGCAGCGGGCGCTGCGTGTCGTGGCGCATGCGGCGGAACAGTTCCTCGGGCGCCGAGCGCAGGTAGACGACGTGCGTATGCGCTGCCAGCGCACGCCGATTCGCTTCGCGCAACACCGTGCCACCGCCCGTGGCCAGCACGGTCTCGCTCTGGCCGCACAGCCGGGCGATGACCTGCTGCTCGATGTCGCGGAATGCCGCCTCGCCGTGCTGCTCGAAGAAGCCCCGGATCGAGCCGCCGATTCTCTGCTCGATCTCGTGGTCGCTGTCGAGCAGCCGCCACCCCAGTTGCCGCGCCAGGTGCCGTCCGACGGTGGACTTGCCACTGCCGGGCATGCCCACCAGGGAAATCGACGACACGGCCACCGGTCTGTCCGTCCGGGCCGCAGCCTGCAGCCGCCTGAACCGGACGGCTGGTGTCAGTTCGGGTTGGTGCAGAGCATCGACGGCGGGCGTGCACTGCCCGGTTCGCTCGCCGCCACCACCGGGCTGGCCTGCGTGCCGTAGGGGGCGAGGCGGAAGGGCGGCTCGGCGCTGAGGTTGTTCACCACCGGCGCGGGAACCGGCAGCACGCCGGCGAAGTCGGCGCGCCCCTCGGTGCCACCGACGCCCGCCGATACCACGATGTTGAAGCTGTCCCAACTGCCGACGTTCTGCGGGTACTCGATGCGCAGCACGACCTGGCCGCTGGCGTTGGTCTTGCTCGAACCCTCGAACGAGATCCCGACGTCGGCCTTGCGCGGCTCGAGCGCCGGGCGCCCGGGGGTCAGACCGAAGCTGCCGTTGGCATCCTCGACGACGCCATTGCTGAATGTCTCGCTGACACCGTTGCGGTTCAGATCCTCGTTGGCGCAGACCGCGGTGACCTGCTGGACCCACGAGTCGGGACCCTTGACCCATTGTCCCTTCAGGTAGTCGAGCAGATCGACCGAGGCACTGACCTGCACATCGGCTGCGGCCAGCCCCGAGGAGTCGACCACCTGGACCACGTAACGCTTCACGTAGGTGAGCTTGGAGGCACCATCCTCGATCGTCTGGTTGGTGCCGATCGAGACCGAGAGCGGATCCGAGATCACCGTCAGCAGCGTCTTCACCGAATTGGGGCAGCTGCCCTCGGCGAAATCGTCGTAGTCCCAGCACGCCCGTACCGTCACGCCGTCGGTCGGTCCGCCGCGCGAGCCCGGCACATAGGCTGAAGTCGCCACGCCATTGGCGTCGCTGTAGACCTGCGCCGCGCCCGAGGTGAAGACACCACCGATCGAGTTCTTGTCACCGTCAAGGTCGAAGCGGACGCGGATGTTCTTGACGGGAGCGTTCAAGTCACTGAGAAACAGTGCCCTGATCTCGGCACGGTTGTTGGTGCTGCCCGAGTTGATCGCCACCACGCTCGGGTTGGCCGACACCGACGGCGAGCGCACCAGCGTCGTCGCCGGCGGGATCGCCCCGGGTCCGGAACTCACCGACACCGTGTCGACCCGCTCGGCACCCGCCGCCGACGCGCGGATCTCGAGCGGCCCGGACGTTGCCGGCGCGGTGAAAGCGTAGTCGTACTCGCCGTTGCTGCCGGTCGTGGCGCTGGTCTGCACACCGCCCGGGCCCGTCACGACGATGGTCTTGCCGGCGATCGGGTTGCCG
This sequence comes from Burkholderiales bacterium, assembly GCA_037442725.1. Classification (GTDB taxonomy): domain Bacteria; phylum Pseudomonadota; class Gammaproteobacteria; order Burkholderiales; family Burkholderiaceae_C; genus Pseudaquabacterium. The sequence continues at coordinate 1,886 of JBBIPS010000125.1, forward strand.
TTGGCGTCGACCAGCCGGTACTGGACGCTGCCGGCCTGCCCCGGCGAGAGCACCGCCCCGAGCACCGTGGCGTTGATCTTCGAGCCGGTGACCTGGATCACCGCGCTGCGCGTGAGCGAGCCGCTGATCGCGGTGACGGTGATCGTGCGGTTGGACTTGTCGTCGCCGATGCTGACGGTACCGCTGACTTGACCGCTCGTGTCCGTCAGCGTCCCGCTGGTCTTGACGGTGGCGCCGGAGTCCACGCTCAGCGTCACCGCGATGCCACTGACCGTGGCGCGGTTGGCGTCCACCGCGGTGACCGTGGCGGTCACGCTGGCGGTGCCCGAATTCGACAGGATGGCCGATGGCGACAGCGTCAGGGTCAGGTCCGACGCAGTCTTCGATCCGCCGCCGCCGAACAGGGTATCGCCCGCCGACCCACCGCCGCCGCAGGCCACCAGCGTGGCGCTGGCCAGGCACGCCAGCCAGTTCTTCAGTTTCACGAGACTCATCTCTCAGACTCCCCAACGGGCTGGTTCGCTGGCCTGCGCCGGCTTCAGCGCGCGGCGGCGCGCTCGGTGACGATCTTCGGCGTGATGAAGATCAGCAACTCGGTCTTGTTGGCGATGCGCGTGCTGTTGCGGAACAGCGCGCCGAGGTAGGGCACGTCGCCGAGCAGCGGCACCTTGTTGACGTCGGTGCGCTCGGTCTGTGTGAAGATGCCGCCGATCACCACGGTGCCGCCGTTCTCGACCAGCACCTGGGTCTTGGCGTGCTTGGTGTCGATCGCGAATCCGGCCGAGGTCGAACGGCCGACGCTGTCCTTGTTGACGTCGACGTCGAGGATCACGCTGCCCTCGGGGGTGATCTGCGGCGTCACCTCGAGCTTCAGGTTGGCCTTGCGGAACTGGATCGAAGTCGCGCCGCTCGAGGTGGCGACCTGGTACGGCAGTTCCTCGCCCTGCTCGATCGTCGCCTTGACCTGATCTGCGGTGATGACGCGCGGGCTCGAGACGATCTTGCCCTTGCCATCGGCCTCGAGCGCCGAGAGTTCCAGGTTCAGGAAGCGGTTCGCCGCAGGGCTGAACAGCGACAGCGCGAAGTTGGCCGCCGCCGACGTGCTGAAGTTGCCCGGTGCCGCGGGCAGGTTGACGAACTGCGTGTTGGAGAAGTCGCTGGTGCCGGTCTGCAGCGTCTGCGAGCCGATGGCCGTTGCGTTGCCGCCGATCGTCACGTAGTTGCCGCCACCGACGCTGTAGCCCGGGATGCCGCCGCGGATGCCGCGCAGGTCCGATGCGCCGAGCTTGACGCCGAGCGAGCGACCGAACTTGTCATCGGCCTCGACGATGCGCGCCTCGATCAGTACCTGACGCACCGGAATGTCGATCTTGGCGATCAGCGCCTGGATCTCCTCGAGCTTGGCCGGGATGTCGGTGACGAAGAGCTGGTTGGTGCGCGACTCGAAGATCACGCTGCCGCGCGGCGTCAGGATGCGCGAGGTCTGGGTGCCCGTGGCGCCACCAGCGCCCTGCGACTGGCCGGTCAGGCCCTTGGCGACCTCCTCGGCCTTGGTGTAGTTGAGCTGGAACGACTGCGTGCGCACCGGCTCGAGGTCGGCGATCTTCTTCTTCGATTCGAGCTCGACCTGCTCCTTGTTCGCCAGCTCGTCCTTGGGCGCGATCCACAGCACGTTGCCCGACTTGCGCACGCCCAGGCCGCGGCTCTGCATGATGATGTCCAGCGCCTGGTCCCACGGCACGTCCTTCAACCGCAGCGTCACGCTGCCGGTGACGGTATCGCTGGTGACGACGTTGAAGTTGGTGAAGTCGGCGATCACCTGCAGCAGCGCGCGCACCTCGATGTTCTGGAAATTCAGCGACAGCTTCTCGCCGGCGTAGCCCGGCCCCTGGGCGAGCTTGTTCGGGTCGAGTTTGAGCGGCCTGACCTCGAGCACGAACTGGTTGTCGCTCTGGTAGGCGCTGTGCTCCCACGAGCCGCGCGGCTCGACCACCATGCGCACCCGGTCGCCACTCTGGAAGGTGGCGATGCTCTGCACCGGGGTGCCGAAGTCGGTGACGTCCAGACGCCGGCGCAAGGTCTCGGGCAGAGCCGAACGCAGGAACTCGACCACCAGCGACTGGCCCTGCTGGCGGATGTCGACGCCGACCTGGGTGCTGGCCAGCGAGACGATGACACGCCCGGCACCATCGGCGCCGCGGCGGAAGTCGATATCGCGCAGCGGCAGCGGCTCGCTGTTTTGCGGCGTCGCGAAATGCACCGGCTCGCCGGCAGTGGCGGCCAGCGCAGGTGCCGCAGCGGCCTCGAGCACCAGCACCAGCGCCTTGCCCTGCAGCTCGGCGCGATAGGTCGAGGCCTGGCGCAGATTGAGCACCAGCCGCGTGCGCTCGCTGGCCTGCGCGATGCTGACCGAGCGCAGGTTGCCCTGGTTGATCTCTACACTGGGCCGGCCGGTGGCGTTCATCACGCCGGGCAGGTCGATCGCGATGCGCGGCGGCGTCTGCACCGTGAAGCCATCGGGCAGCGCAACCAGCGCCTGGGCGAGCTCGACGCGCACCACCTCGGCCCCGGCCTGCTGGCTGCTCGTGATGGACTGGATCGCGTTCTGCGCCCGGGCCGCAAGCGGCGCCGCGAGGCCCGTTGCCAGCACAAGCGCAGCAAACCGGGCGCCCCACTTCAGCATCTTGCTCGTCTCCTGCGTCCTGTGATTCATCGCGCCTTCTCCTGCAACTGGAGCGTGCTGGTGCGCTCGATCCATTCGCCCGCTGCATCCTGAACGACTTCGCGCAGGGCAATCTCGGTCTCGGTGATGCGGGTGACCTTGCCGTAGTTCTGGCCGAGGTAGTCGCCCGGCTTGACCTGGTAGAGCAGGTTGTCCACCTTCAGCAGCGCGAACGGACGGCCCGCCCTGGTCACGCTGCCGACCATCGACATGGCGTCGGTCGGGTACGACTCGAGCGGCTCCTTGCGCCGGCTCATCTCGGAGGCCAGCAGCGAGTTCGGCTGGCGCGCCTCCTGCTTGACCGCCACGCTCAGCTTCTGGTTGCTGAACGGATCGACGGCTTGCCCGCCACCATAGGGCGCGGGATCGAACTTCTTCGGCTCGACCAGCGCCTGCACGCTGGGCTTGACCTCGCGGCGCTGCTGGTCCATCCAGGACTGCAGTTCTTCGTGGTCGGCGCTGCACGCGCCCAGCAGCAGCACGCTCGACATCAGCGCCAGAGCCCACGGCAACGTTGCCCGGCGCATGCGGGTCGGGCTCACTTCCTGGCCCCCTTGGCAGCCGCGTCGGCCTTGCTCCTGCGGATCTCGGCAATTTCGTTCACGTCGAGATAGCGATAGGTGCGCGCGGTGGCCTCCATCGACAGGTTGCCGCCACCTGCATCCTTGGCCTGCGCGCCGATCACCAGGTTGTGCAGCGTGACGATGCGCGACAGGTTGGCCACGTCCGCCGCAAACGAGCCGATGTCGTGGTAGCGGCCTGACACCTTGATCGCGATCGGCAGCTCGGCGTAGTAGTCCTTCAACTCGACCTGGCCGGGACGGAACAGCTCGAACTGCAAGCCGCGACCGATGCCGGCCTGGTTGATGTCGGACAGCAGCGCGTCCATCTCGGCCTTGCCGGGCAACTGCTTCTCGAGCTGGGTGACGTATTCCTGCACCTGTTGCTTCTGCTTGCGCAGCTCGGACAGGTTGACGGCCTGCGCCAGCTTGGCACGGTAGTCCTGCTTGAGCTGGGGCTCGCGCGCGCGCTCGGCGTCGAGCTGATCGCTGGCGCCGACAAGCACGCCGAACCAGGCGATCACCACCACCGCCAGGCCGGTGCCGAGCCAGGCGCTCAATTTGGGCAACAACGGCCATTGGCCGGGTTCGCGGGTGTTCAGGCCCTTGAACTGCGACGCTGCGCGCTCGACCTGCTTGGCGACATCGAGGCTGGCCGGGCGCGTGGGGGTGTTCGGCATCGGACCTCCTCAGGCCGCCTTGGCCGCAACGCGCGGCGCCGCAGAGGCCGCCGCCGCGGGTGCCGAAGCCGCTGCCGCGGGCCGGGTCATCGACACGCGCATCGAGAAGTCGAACAGGCGGCGCTGCTCGCGGCTGCCGCCGGCTGCGGGCACCTGAATCGCCTTGATCTCGACCAGCTCCGGGCGGCGCAGCCACTCCGAGCGGTTCTGCGTGTTGCGCAGGAACTCGCTCACCCGCTCGTTGGTCTGCGCCACGCCGGCCACGACCACCTGCTCGCCGGTCTGCTTGATCGAGGTGAGATAGATGCCCTCGGGCGTGTAGCGCACGAGTTCGTCGAGCAGATAGACCGGCACGTTGCGATTCGTCTGCAGGTCTTCGACCGCGCGCTGCCGCGCCTTCAGGCCCTCGATTTCGGACTTCAGGTTGGCGATGTCCTTGATCTGGCCGTCCAGGCGTCTGATCTCGGCCGACAGGAAGCTGTTGCGCGACTGTTGCGCCGACGTCATCTGGTCCAGCACCCCGTACCAGACGATCGCGACCGCAGCACCGGCCAACGCCGCGACGCCCAGACCGACGAAGAACGCCCGCTTGCGTTGGCGACGCCGCTCCGCGCGGTGCGGCAGCAGGTTGATCAGGATCACTGCATGAACCTCCGCATCGCCAGGCCGCAGGCGGTCAGGTACGACGCAGCCTCCTTGCGCAACTTGGACTCACGCACCGCAGGGCCGAGCTTCATGTTGTCGAACGGGTTGACCACCATCGATGCGAATCCGGTCAGCTCGGTGACGCGCTCCTTGAGCCCGGGCAGCGTGGCCGTGCCGCCGGCCAGCATCACGTAGTGCACCTTGTGGTGCGGCGTGCTGGTGAAGAAGTACTGCAGCGCACGCCCGATCTCCTGCGACAGGCTGTCGACGAACGGCATGAGGATCGCGCTGTCGTAATCGTCGGGCAGGTCGTTGGCGAGCTTCTTGGCCTCGGCCTCCTCGAACGAGAAGCCGTACTGGCGCGAGATCAATTGCGTCAACTGGGAGCCGCCGAAGGCCTGGTCACGGTCGTAGAGAAGCTCCTCGTCGCGCAGCACCTTCAGGCTGGTCGTGTCGGCGCCGATCTCGAACAGCGCCACCAGCGCGTCCTTGCCCTGGTTCGGCAGCGCACCGATGATCCGGCTCATCGCCAGTTGCGAGGCGTGCGATTCGATGTCGAGCACGACCGGTTTGAGCCCGGCGGCCTCGCCGATGCCCTGGCGGTCCTGCACCCGTTCCTTGCGCGACGCAGCGATCAGCACCTCGACATCACCGCCCGAGGTCGGGCTGGGACCGATGACGCAGAAGTCCAGGCTCACCTCGTCGAGCGAGAACGGGATGTATTGATTGGCCTCTGACTCGACCTGCAGCTCGAGGTCGTCCTCGCTCAGCCCGGCCGGCAGCATGATCTTCTTGGTGATCACGGCCGACTGCGGCATCGCCAGCACCACCTGTTTGGCCTTGGTGCCGCTGCGGTTGACCAGGCGCCGCACGGTTTCGGCCACCTCGTCGAACTTCTCGATCTGCCCGTCGGTGATCCAGCCCTTCTCGAACGGCTCGGAGCCGAAGCGCTCGAGCACGTAGTCGCCGCCGGCGGTCTGCCCCAGTTCGACGAGCTTGGCACTCGACGAACTGATATCCAGCCCGATCATCGGTGCATGCTTGCGGCCCAGCAGCAGGTCCAGAAAGCTCACGACGGTCTTCCCCCAATGGGCAAGAAATGGATCGGAAACTCTTAAGAAGTCACTTCAATGCTAGCAGTAAAGCCTATGTGAACCAAAGGAAACTGCCCGGCGCAGGGTACCACCACGTTGCGCTTGCCCGACGCCGGAACAGCATTTGAAACAAGGCGCTTTTCGCACCGTGACGGCGCTCCGCCGATGCCGGATCAAGTACCGAGGACGGCGGGTTTCAGGGTCGGCTTCGATACACTCGCACGCGCCATGAGCCAACCTGACCGCGCCGATCCGGCGCCCGTTGCCGGACGCGGCGCCGGTACCCCGATGCGCTTGGGCGGGTTGCTGCGCCCGCTCGTCGCCATGGCCGGCATCGGCCTGGCGTTGCTGCTGGCCGGCGCGATGCTGCTGGCGCTGGCGCTGGCGCTGGCCTACCCCAACCTGCCCGAGATCAGCGGCCTGACCGACTACCGGCCCAAGCTGCCGCTGCGCGTGTTCTCGGCCGACGGCGTGCTGCTCGGCGAGTTCGGCGAGGAGCGCCGGCACTTCACGCCGATCGGCCAGATCCCCAAGGTCATGCAGGATGCCGTGGTGGCGATCGAGGACGCGCGTTTCTACCAGCATCGCGGCGTCGACTACCTCGGCGTGCTGCGCGCCGGACTGGCGCAGTTCAACCGCGTCAAGAGCCAGGGCGCCTCGACCATCACGATGCAGGTGGCGC
>JBBIPS010000126.1:0-8236 GCA_037442725.1 Burkholderiales bacterium
CCGCTTGCCGCGGCTGCGGCGCCCGCATCGGCGGCGTCCAACTGATCGCGCGCTGGCATCTTCATGCAGGGCCGGCCTGTGCGCCGGCCCTTTTTCATGGTCGCGAGCGCAACGCAGGTCAGATCGCAACGCCGCACTCCGCCGCGGCATCGCCGACAATCGGGCGGCCCGGCGGACACGACGGCGGGCAACGCCAACCGATGGCTCCAACGTGACTTCGGACGCTCCTAATCCCCAGCGGCGGTGCGGCCGTCAGAGGCTCACGCCGCGCCTGCCGTCAACGCATGACCGCACTCGCGCCACGCGGCCGCTGTCGTGCTCAGGCCGCACGCTGGCGCTGGCGGGCGCGCTGGTGGCTGCGCTGTCTTGGCTGCCGATCGTGCCGGCCCACGCCGCCGAAGCGACCGTGGCGGTGGCCGCCAACTTCGCCGGCGCGTTCGGGCGCATGGCCAAGGATTTCAGCGTCGCGACCGGGCACACACTGCGCGTCGCGAGCGGCGCCAGCGGCAACTTGACGAGCCAGATCGTCGCCGGCGCGCCGTTCGACGTCCTGCTCGCGGCCGATCAGGAGTCGGTGCGTCGCCTGCTTGCGGGCGGGCACGCCGTGGCCGGCAGCCGCTTCACGTACGCCACCGGCAGGCTGGTGCTGTGGAGTTCCCGGCCGGGCTTCGTCGACGCCGAAGGCAAGGTGCTGACGCGGGGCGGATTCACCCATCTGGCGCTGGCCAACCCCAGGCTCGCGCCGTACGGTGCCGCTGCCATCGAGGTGCTGCGCGCGCTCGGGCTGCTCGAAGCGCTGACACCGCGGCTGGTCACGGCCGAGAGCGTCGCGCAGGCCTGGCAGTTCGTGGCCACGGGCAATGCCGAGCTCGGCTTCGTCGCGCTGTCGCAGGTGGCCTCGCCGGGCGCGCCAGTCAAGGGCTCGTACTGGCTGGTTCCGCCCGAGCGATACCGCGCAATCCGGCAGGACGCCGTGCTGCTCAGGCGCGGCGCCGACAACCCGGCCGCACGCGCGCTGCTGGCCTACCTCAAGAGCGCGCCGGCGCAGGCGCTCGTCGCGGCCTGGGGCTACGCGCCATAGGTCCCGGTTCCGGCGACCATCGCGCGATCTCGAGGCTTCCCGGACCCAAGGATGAACTGGCTCAGCGCGGCAGACCTCGTCGCGGTCCAGCTGACGGCCGAGCTGGCCGCTGCCAGCACGCTGGTGCTGCTGGCGCTCGGCACGCCGCTGGCCTGGTGGCTGGCGCGAACGCGCTCGCGCGCCAGGCCGGTGGGGCTGGCGCTGGTGGCACTGCCGCTGGTGCTGCCGCCGACTGTGCTGGGCTTCTACCTGCTGCTGCTGCTGGGGCCGCAAGGGCCGGTGGGCCAGTTCACCCAGGCGCTCGGCCTCGGCCGCCTGCCCTTCACGTTCGGCGGGTTGGTGGTGGGCTCGGTGCTGTACTCGATGCCGTTCGTCGTGCAGCCGCTGCAGCAGGCCTTCGAGGCGATCGGCGAGCAAACGCTCGAGGCCGCCGCCACGTTGCGCGCGGGACCGTGGGACCGCTTCTTCAGCGTGGCGCTGCCGCTGGCGCGGCCGGGTCTGCTGACGGCCACGGTGCTCGGCTTCGCCCACACCGTCGGCGAGTTCGGTGTCGTGCTGATGATCGGCGGCAACATCCCCGGTCGCACACGCGTGCTGTCGGTGGCGATCTACGACCACGTCGAGGGCGCCGAGTTCGCAGACGCGCACCGCCTGGCCGCGACCATGGTGGTGTTCGCGGTCGTCGTGCTGGTGACGCTGTACACGCTGACCCGCCGCCGCAGCGACGCCGAAGGGCGGCGTGCGTAAGCACGCACCGCGGCGCCAGCGACCCGGCAGATCCGCCCGCGTGCCCCCCCTGCACACCCGCCCGCCATGGACCCGCATCCGAGCCCGCATCCGAGCCTGCAGACCAGCGCGACGATCGAGGCCCGGCTGCGCTTCGCCAGGCGCGACTTCACGCTCGACGTCGACCTGCGCCTGCCCGGACGCGGTGTCAGCGCGGTCTGGGGCCCCTCGGGTTGCGGCAAGACGACGCTGCTGCGCGCACTGGCCGGGCTGCTGCGTGGCGCCGGCCGCGTCGCGCTGGGCGACGAGGTCTGGCAGGACGATGCGCGGCAGGTCTTCGTGCCCACGCATCGCCGCGAAGTCGGCTACGTCGTCCAGCACGCCGCGCTGTTCCCGCACCTCGACGTGCGTGGCAACCTCGGCTACGGCCTGCGGCGCGTGGCGCCTGCGATGCGGCGCATCGCGCTCGAACAGGCGGTCGAGTGGCTCGACCTCGCGCCGCTGCTGCAGCGGCGCAGCACGGCGCTGTCGGGCGGCGAGCGCCAGCGCGTGGCGATCGCGCGCGCGCTGCTCGCGAGCCCGCGCCTGCTGCTGATGGACGAGCCGCTGGCCGCCCTGGACGCCCAGCGCAAGGCCGAAATCCTGCCCTGCCTCGAGCGCTTGCACCGCGAACTGGCGCTGCCGGTCGTCTACGTCACGCACGCGATGGACGAGGTGGCACGGCTGGCCGACCATCTGGTGCTGCTCGAGGCCGGACGCGCGCGGGCCGCCGGGCCGCTGGCCGAGCTGCTGACGCGCACCGACCTGGCGCCGGCGCGCCAGGACGATTCCAGCGTCGTCATCGAAGCCGAACTGGTCGAGCACGACCTGGCCTACGGCCTGTCGCGCATCGCCTTCGACGGCGGTGCGCTCTGGCTCGTCGCGGCGGCGCAGCCCTTGGGCCAGCGCGTGCGCGCGCGCGTGCTGGCGCGCGACGTCAGCATCGTGCGCGAGCCGCCCGCTGCGAGCAGCATCCTCAACGTGCTGCCGGCCACGCTCGAGCGGCTGCAGTCCGACGGCACGACCGTGCTGCTGCGGCTCGCGCTGGGCCCGCACCGGGCCGGCGGCACTCGCGTGCGGCTGCTCGCGCGCATCACGCGCCGCTCGTGCGAAGCCTTGCATCTCGCGCCGGGCGATGCGTTGTACGCGCAGATAAAGAGCGTCGCGCTGATGGCCTGAAACCGCGGCCTCGGCAAAGTCCGTGGCGCGGACCGGCAGGCCGACCGCCCGGCCTGCCAAGCCTATTGCGTTTGCTCGATATCCGGCATGGCGCCCAGGCGCGCCAGCCGGGCCAGCCGCGCCACCTCGCGCACCGGCGTGGGCTCCAGGCGATGATCGCTCCAGACCTGGCGCCAGCGCCGGGCACCCGGCCGGCCGCTCCACAGCCCGAGCATGTGGCGCGCGACGTGGGCCCAGGGCACACCGTGGTCGACCTGCTGGCGCTCGATGTAGTCGACCATGCGCGATTCGATGTCGGCGCGCCAGTCGTCGCCGGGATCACTGCGCGAGCCCCCGCGGACGGAGCCGTCCGGATCCAGGAAGCGCCGGTCCCAGTCGGCCATCAGGCAGGGGTGGTGATACGCCTGGCGGCCGATCATCACGCCGTCGACGTGCGCCAGCTCGGCCTCGATCTGGTCGTTGCTGGTGATTCCGCCGTTGAGCACGATCGTCAGTTGCGGAAAGTCCAGCTTCAGGCGATGCACTACGTCGTGGCGCAACGGCGGCACTTCACGGTTCTCCCTCGGGCTCAGGCCCTGCAGCCAGGCGTTGCGCGCATGGACGATGAAGACGCTGCAGCCGCCGGCGGCCACCGTGCCGACGAAGTCGCGCACGAAGTCGTAGCCCTGCTGCCGGTCGACGCCGATACGGTGCTTGACCGTGACCGGAATGTCGACCGCCGCGCGCATCGCGGCGATGCAGTCGCGCACCAGCGCAGCCTCGTTCATCAGGCAGGCACCGAAGGCGCCGCGTTGCACACGCTCGCTCGGGCAGCCGCAGTTCAGGTTGACTTCGTCGTAGCCCCACTGCGCGGCCAGCCTGGCGCAGTACGCCAGATCGGCCGGCTCGGCTCCGCCGAGCTGCAGCGCGAGCGGATGCTCGTCGATGCCGTACGCCAGGTGGCGCGCCACGTCGCCGTGCAGCAAGGCGCCGGTGGCGATCATCTCGGTGTACAGCCGCGCGCGCCGGGTGATCAGGCGGTGGAAGTGGCGGCAGTGACGGTCGGTCCACGCGATCATCGGCGCCGTGCACAGGCGCCATGGATCAGGCTGCGGATTTGTCTGCACCGATTTCTCCGTTGTCCTTCGCTCCCGGCCGCAGCGCCCACGAGGGTCGTCGCTGGCGGCTCAGGATAGCCGAGCCTGGGCTTGGCCCCGCTGGCGCGCAGGCTCGGCGGCTGAAGGCCCCCATGACCCTGCGGCCCGCGGCGGGCTACGTCCCCGCGCCGCGCGCCGCATTGACGGCGATGCGCGCGGCGATGTGCGCCAGCAATTGCAGCGGCAGGTCGTGGCCCATGCCCGGGACGATGTCGACCTCGGCGTGGGCGATCTTGCCGGCCAGATCGTGCGCGGCGGCCACCGGCAGCAGCGGATCGTCGTGGCCGTGGATGACGAGCGTGGGCGCCCGGATCTGCCGCAGCAGCGCCGAGCGGTCGCCGTCGGCCGCCACCGCCAGCAACTGGCGCAGCGTGCCGGCCGGCCGCCAGCCTCGGCTGACCATCGCCGTCAGACGCTGGTGCTGCAGCGACGGCGCGGGCCGATACGCCGGGCTGCCGATCAGGTCGAGCAGTTGCTCGAGGTGCGACACCACCGCGGCAGTGTCGCTGCCCCTGGGCCGGCGCAACAGGGCACGCTGCAGCGTCAGCCTGGGCTGCGGCAGGTGACGCGCTCCGGAGCTGGTCATGATCAGCGTCAGGCTGGCGACGCGCTGCGGGTGGTGCGCGGCGAGATGCTGGGCGATCATGCCGCCCATCGACGCGCCGCAGACGTGGGCTCGCACGATGCCCAGCGCATCGAGCACGCCCAACGCATCGTCGGCCATCACCGGCAACGAGTACGGCGCGCGCAGCGGCAGGTGCAGCGCGTAGCGCAGCCCGGCACGCCAGACCTTGGGCACGCCCAGCGCGTCGAAGCCCTGGCTCAACCCGGCGTCGCGGTTGTCGAAGCGGATGACGCGCAATCCTCGCGCCACCAGGTCGGCCACCAGTTCGTCGGGCCAGGCCAGCAGCGGCATGCCCAGTCCCATGATCAGCAGCAGCGCCGCGCCGTCGCGCGGACCCTGGTCGTCGACCTCGATCGCGATGCCGTTGGCCCGGAGCTTCATCGTGGCGGCGTGGTCGCCGGCGCCGGACTAGCGCCCCGCGGTGCGCCTGGCCGCTGCGCCCTTCACGGCACGCCGCACGACACCCTCCACGACGTCGTCGACAGCACCCTTGACTGCGCGGCTGACACCGGAAGCAATCCGGCGCCGGGCCTGACCGAGAGCAGCACGACCGGCCGCGGCCGCGCTCGGCCGCGCGCTGGCCGTCTCGGCACCCAGCGCGCGCAGGTCGTCGAAGGCGATGCGGATCGCATCGGCCAGCGCGCGCACGTCGGGCGCCGCCGCCGCGTCGGCGACCAGGCCGAAGTCCATCTGCTGGTCGTAGCTCTCGACCGTGATGTTCAGCGCGATGCCGTGCACGACGATCGAGGTCGGGTAGTTGCAGAGCATGCGCGCACCGGCCAGGTACAGCGGCACCGGCGAGCCGGGGACATTGCTGACCGTCACGTTGGCAAGCTGCGGGATGCGGTCGGCCAGCCTGGCCTTGCCGTAAAGCGCCGTGGCGGCCTCGACCAGCCACGGCACGCCGATCGACGGATAGTCGGTCGGCAGGACGCTCCTGAGGTTGCCCATCGTCGATTTCATCGCCGCGGTGGCCGCCTTGACATGCGCCAGGCGCCGGCTGAAGTCGGCGATGTGCGTGCCCAGGCTGACCAGGCTCATCGACGCCTGCGTGTCGGCGCTGGTGTCGCCGCTGGCGCGCAACGAGATCGGCACCGCAGCGACCAACGACTTGCGCGGCAGGGCATCGCGTTGCGCCAGATAGCGACGCAGCGCGCTGCCGCACAGCAACAGCACGACGTCATTCACCGTGGCCTCGTGCGCACGGCCCAGGGCCTTGAGCTCGGCCAGCGGCAGGCTGACGCCGGCGAACGCGCGCTGCGCGCTCACCGATCGGTTGAACACCGTGCGTGGCGCCAGCGTCACGTTGCGCACCCCCGCGCCCTGGCCACCGCCGCCGAGCAGCGCGCTGCGCGACAACGCCTGGCCGGCGGCGTCGGCCAGCGTGCCCAGCGTCGACGGCAGTTGCCGGAGGATGCCTGCCAACTGCTGCGCCTCGTTGGCGACGGCGCCACGCAGCATCTGGCCCAGGCCGAGGCGCACCGCCTTGCTGCGCCGACCGGGACGCAACTCGATCCTGCGCCCCTCGGGTACGACGTCGAGGATCGACTGCGCCAGCGCCACCGCAGCCTGGCCGTCGACCGCCGCGTGGTGGAACTGCGAATACAGGCCGACGCGCTTGCGCCCTCGGGCATCGGGCGCCAGACCTTCGAGGACGAAGAACTTCCACAGCGGGCGGTCGCGGTCGAGCCGTTGCGAGTGCAGCGTGCCGACGGCCGCCTCCAGTTCGGCCATGCCGTCGCCGACCCTGGCCGACCGGGGCAACTTGACCGAGACGATGTGCTTGGTGAGATCGGGCTCGGCATCGACCCAGACCGGGTTGGCCAGGTTCAGCGGCATCCACCCCAGGCGGCGCCGCAACACCGGCGCCAGCGCGACACGCTCGGCCATGTGGCGGCGCAACTGGGCGACGAAGCTGCCCTTGTGGCCGGCCGGCAGCGCGTAGACGTTGAGCGCTCCGACATGCATCGGCATCTCGGCCGTTTCGAGGTAGAGGAACGTGGCGTCGATGCCGGCGAGCTGTTTCATGCGCGCGATGCTAAGCGCTGAAGCGGCGCCGCGCACCACGGCGGAACTACGGCGCAGCGGGTGCCGGTCGCGCGGGCTGGGGGTCAGGCTGCATGAGCCAGCGATCGCACCCACTGCGCCAGGTCGTCGTGCACTGCGTCGGCGGCCTGCCGGTCGGCAGCAGCCAGCGCGTGGCCGCTGCGCACCAGAACGCAGCGGCCGACGCCGGCGGCACGGCCGGCGTCGATGTCCGAGCGCTTGTCACCGACGAGCACCGAAGCGGCCAGGTCGAGGCCGAGTCCGGCCGCCGCACGCAGCAGCATTCCGGGCGCGGGCTTGCGGCAGTCGCACGCCCGACGATAGGCCGGCACGGCCGCGTCGGGCAGGTGCGGGCAGTGCAGCACGGCGTCGAGCTCGACGCCGGCTGCCTTGAGCTCGCGGCGCATGTGCCGTGTCAGTCGCCGATAGTCGGCCTCGCCGTAGTAGCCGCGCGCGATGCCGCTCTGGTTCGTCACCACCACCAGCGCCCAGCCGTCGGCCTGCAGGCGGCGCAACGCCTCGACGCTGCCGGGGACGAAGGCGAAATCCTCGATGCGGTGCAGGTATTCGCGCTCGATGTTGATGACGCCGTCGCGGTCGAGGAAGACGGCCTTGCGGCCAGGGCCCGAGCCGACGGCGAGGCCGTCGCACACACCCCCGCCCGCGTTGGCATCCGCGGCGCCGGCCTCAGCCATCGCCGCGGATGCGCTGGACCAGCCGCGTCGTCGAGTAGCCCTCGACGAACGCGATCGACTGCGCGCGACCGCCCCAGCTGCGCACGAGCGCGGCCTCGGCCAGGAGCGCCATGTCGTAGTCGCCGCCCTTGACGTAGACGTCGGGTCGGATGCGCTCGATCAGCGCGCACGGCGTGACCTCGTCGAACAGCACCACATGGTCGACCGCCGCCAGGCCGGCCAGCACCAGCGCGCGGTCGCGCTCGCCGTTCAGCGGCCGACCCGCGCCCTTGCCGAGGCGCCGCGCCGAGGCATCGCTGTTCACCGCCACCAGCAGCGCGGCGCCGAGCGCGCGTGCCTGCGCGAGGTAGGCGACGTGGCCGCGGTGCAGCACGTCGAACACGCCGTTGGTGAAGACCAGCGGCCGCGGCCAGGCGGTGCGTGTCGATGCCACCGGCGCGGTCAGCAACTTGGCCTCGAGGCGCGCCAGGGCTTCGCGCATCGCGATGCCACTGCGATCGACGGTGGGCAGGGCGGGCTGCAAAATGCGGCACATTCGAGGCGACAACGACGACGATGAGTCTACCCCCCACCCCCGCGCTGGGCGATGTCCCGTCCCGTGTTGAACGGTGGCCGGTGACGGCTCCTTGGTGGAGATGCTACGCGGCCTTTCGCGTCGAACGCTTGTCGAACTCGGCGGCCTTGGCATCGAGGGTCTTGAGCAAGATCT
>JBBIPS010000127.1:0-7983 GCA_037442725.1 Burkholderiales bacterium
CGGGCACACGCATGTGCAGTACGAGCGCACGGTGAGCGGTACGCACTGGATCTGCCCGGGCAGCGTGGGGATCCCGTACGAGAGCGAGCCGGGCGCGCGCTGGGCCACGTTCGGGCCCGGCGTGACGATGCGCCGCACGCCGTACGACCTCGAGCGCGCGAGCGCGGCATCACGCTGATCACGACGCTGCACCAGGTCGACGTCGCGCTGGCACGGTTCCCGCGCATCGTCGGCCTGCGCGACGGCCGCATCGCCTTCGACCTGCCGGCGGCACAGGTCACGCAGGCGCTGCTCGAGCGGCTCTACGCGCAGCACGAGGACGAGTTGCACGGCGCGCCCGCAGCGCCGATTTCGGAGCCGCACGCCGAGGCCGCGCCGCCCGTCGTGCTGCCGTGCCGATGACGCCATGAAGATCGGCGCATCCCGGCTGCAGCCCGCACGCAGCGCGGCCCAGCGCGACCCGGCCTGGCACGGCCGCGTCTTCTGGGCCGGCGCCGCGCTGGTGCTGCTGTGGCCACTGCTCGCGGCCACCGAGTTCATGCCCTGGGTGCTGTTCGACGCCAGGAGCCTCGAGGTCAGCGGCAAGTTCCTGCGCAGCTTCGTGCCGCCGGCGCTGTCGGCGGACTTCCTCATGCTGACGGCACGCCAGACCTGGCGCACCGTGGCCATCGCCAGCGCCGGCATGACGCTGGCGCTGGCGCTGGCGTTGCCGCTGGCGCTGCTGTCGGCGCGGGTGCTGTCGGTGTCGGCACTGCGCGGGCGCATGGCGGTCGGACCGTTCTGGTTGCGCCAACTGATCCGCGGCCTGCTCATCGTCCTGCGCAGCGTTCCGGAGCTGGTCTGGGCGCTGGTCTTCGTTCGCGTCGTCGGCCTCGGCCCGACCGCCGGCGTGCTCGCAATCACGCTCACTTTCGGCGGCATGCTCGGCAAGGTCTACGGCGAGATCCTCGACAGCGGCGACAGCCACGCCACCGAAGCGCTGCTGCGCAACGGCTGCAGCCGCAGCCAGGCCTTTCTGTTCGGCCTGCTGCCGCAGAACGCGGCCGAGCTGACTTCCTACACGGTGTACCGCTGGGAGTGCGCGATCCGCTCGTCGGTGGTGCTGGGCTTCGTCGGTGCCGGTGGCCTGGGCCAGCAGCTCGACAGTTCGATGAAGATGTTCGCCGGCGGCGAAGTGCTGACGATGCTGCTGGTGTTCTTCGCCCTCGTCGCGCTGGCCGACCGCATCAGCAGCTGGCTGCGCAAGGTGCTGTCGTGATCGCGCCCGCCTCGGGTCGCGCCAGGTGCCGACGTGATGCCTGAGCGCGCCGCCAACCCGCCGTACAAGCTGCCGCCGCCGATCTTCGACGCGCGCTGCCGCGCCTGCTGGTTCAGCGCCGGGCTGCTCGCGCTCGTCGTCGCCAGTTTCTGGTCGCTCGACCTGCAATGGGCGCAGTTCCTGTCGCGCGACGCCGTGCGCAGCATGGCGCGCTTCGTCGGCGAATTCTTCCCGCCCGATGTCCGGCCGGACTTCCTGCGCCAGGTGCTGATGGGCACCTGGGAGACGCTGGCGATGTCGGCGCTGGGCACGCTGCTGGCGGTCGCCTGCGCACTGCTGCTGGCGCTGCCGGCGAGCCGCCACCCGGCGTCGGCTGTGGCCTGGCAGCGCACGCCGACACGGCTGCTGCTCAACGCCCTGCGCTCGTTGCCCGAGCTGGTCTGGGCCAGCCTGCTGCTGATCGCCGCCGGGCTCGGGCCGTTCGCCGGTACGCTGGCGCTGGCGGCGCACACCACCGGCGTGCTCGGCCGGCTGTTCGCCGAGGCGATCGAGAACGCCCCGGCCGGACCCGCCGCGGCGCTGCGCACGCACGGCGTCGGCGAGGGCCGCGTGTTCTGCCATGCCACGCTGCCGCTGGTGCTGCCGCAACTGGTGAGCTACACGCTGTACCGCTGGGAGAACAACATCCGCGCCGCGGCGATCCTCGGCGTCGTCGGCGCCGGCGGGCTGGGCCAGCTGCTGGCCTTCCACATGGGACTGTTCCACATGGGCAAGACCGCCACCGTGCTGCTCGCGATGTTGGCGCTGGTCGCGCTGGTCGACGCGCTCAGCGTCGCGCTGCGGCGCTGGCTGACCCGGTAGCCTTCGAGCGAACCGCGCGACGATGGGGCGGTGAGGCGGTGGGGCCGCCGGCGATGCGTTCGACGCCGGCACCGCCGCGTCAGAGGCCGACCTGGTCCAGCCAGCGGCCGAACGCCGCGCGCGCCTGGCGCGCCAACACGGCGCCGTGGCGACGCGTGTCGGCACGCAGATCGGCCGGGCTGACGGCGGCCTGCGCCAACTCGACGGCATGGCCGATCAGCCAGCGCTCGAACCGCGCCGCGTCGACCTCCGGGTGGCACTGCAGCCCCAGCGCCGAAGCGCCCCAGGCGAACGCCTGGTGGCGGCACAGCGGCGTGCCGGCGAGCAGCGTGGCACCGTCGGGAAGATCGAAGGTGTCGCCGTGCCAGTGCAGCATCGAGGTCAGCGCGCCGTCGAGCGGCGCCAGCGCCGAGCCGCGCCCGGCTTCGGTCAGCGCGAGCGGACTCCAGCCGATCTCGCTGGCCGGCCCGGGGTAGACGCGTGCGCCGAGCGCGCGTGCCATCAACTGGGCGCCCAGGCAGATACCCAAGGTCGGTCGACCCGCGTGCAGCCGCGCGCGCAGCAGGTCCACCTCCGCGCCGAGCCACGGGTATCGATCGTCGTCGCCGGCGCCGATCGGCGCGCCCAGCACCACGAGCAGCGCCGGACCGCAGGCGTCCTCGGCGGCGAGGTCGTCGACACCGGCTTCGACGCAGCGCACCGGCAGCCCGCGCTCGGTGAACACGACGCCCAGCGTGCCGAGGTCCTCGAAGCAGACATGACGGACAACGAGCACGGACTCCATCGCGCGGCCTCGGGTTGCAGGTTCAGGTGGCAGGCATGCTGCCGGCGATCGTAGCGAGCGAAACGGCGCTGGCCAAGCGGGCGCCGTCCGGCCGCGCCGGGCCGATAGCCTGCCGCCGCGGGCGGCATCGGTGGCCAGGGCCGAACCGTGATCCGCGGCGATCGCCAGGCGGCGGCCGGAGCCCGACTCATGGCACAGTCCGGCGTGCGGGGCCGAAGTCGACCCCGGCCCTTGTTTCCTGTGTACCCGCACGTGTACCCGCCCGCGACCCTGAACCCGAAGAGCCCGGCCTCGATGCGCTTGCCCGGCCGACCTCGCTGAGCCGGTGCAGAACATCGAGTGACCCGCGCGATGAATCCCGCCACATCGTCCCCGCAGACCCCGGGCAACCTGTTCGTCATCGCCGCGCCGAGCGGGGCCGGCAAGTCGAGCCTGGTCAACGCCTTGCTGGCGTCCGAGACGCAGCTGGCGCTGTCGATCTCGTACTGCACGCGGGCGCCGCGCGGCCTGGAACGCGACGGTCGCGAGTACTGGTTCGTCGACGAGGCACGGTTCCGCCGCATGGTCGAGCAGGGCGACTTCCTGGAATGGGCGCAGGTGCATGGCAACCTGTACGGCACATCGCGTCCGGCGGTCGAGCAGCGGCTGGCCGCGGGCGAGGACGTGGTGCTCGAGATCGACTACCAGGGTGCGCTGCAGATCAAGCAGCGTTTCACCGACGCGGTGCTGATCTTCATCCTGCCGCCGAGCTGGGACGAGTTGCGCCAGCGCCTCACGCGGCGCGGCGAGGACAGCGCCGACGTGATCGAGCGGCGCATGGCCAATGCCCGCATCGAGGTGGCACACGCCAGGCACTTCGACTTCGTTATAATCAATACTTTGTTCGACACCGCGTTGTCCGACCTCAGGAGCGTCGTTCACGCCCAGCGCCTGAAGTACGTGGCGCAGCAGCGCAGCAGGTCTCAGGTATTCGCCGCTCTCGGTCTGCTCTGATCATCCCTCCCTCCTCCCGTTAGGCAAGCGCATGGCCCGCATCACCGTCGAAGACTGCCTGGAAAAGATCCCGAACCGCTTCCAGCTCGTGCTCGCCGCCACCTACCGTGCGCGCATGCTGAGCCAGGGTCACGCGCCCAAGATCGAGAGCAAGAACAAGCCCGGCGTGACCGCGCTGCGCGAGATCGCGGCCGGCGAGATCGGCATCGACATGCTGCGCCGCGTACCGATCTGACGGCCGGCGCGGCACCGGCCACGCGTGGCGCGCGTGCCCAGGCCGCCGCACCACTCGGCCGGCGGCTCCGGCCCCGGCCCGCAGGGCGCCGCACGGCGCCCTGTTTGATTTCAGGGAGGGCTTCCCGCCGCGCCGGGCCCGGCGCGCGAATGCGCGCAGAATTCTGCCCATGGGGATCCGATCGTTCGCCGCTGATCTGCTGCTGCCGGGCAGCCGGCAGCAGCGCCTGCGCGATGCCGAACCCAGGGCCGTGGCGGCCTCCTTCGCTGCGCTCGAAGCCAGGCTCGGCTATCTGGACAAGGCCGGGATCAGGCAGGTCCGCGATGCCTACAAGTTCGCCGATGCCGCCCATCTCGGCCAGTACCGCGTCAGCGGCGAGCCCTACATCACGCACCCGCTGGCGGTGGCAGGGCAGGCGGCCGACTGGCGGCTCGACGCGCAGGCCATCACCGCCGCGCTGCTGCACGACGCGATGGAGGACTGCGGCGTCACCAAGGTCGAACTGATCGAGCACTTCGGCGCCCCGACCGCCGAGCTGGTCGACGGCCTGACCAAGCTCGACAAGCTGCAGTTCTCGACGCGCGAGGAGGGACAGGCCGAGTCGTTCCGCAAGATGCTGTTGGCGATGGCGCGCGACGTGCGCGTCATCCTGATCAAACTGGCCGACCGCCTGCACAACATGCGCACGATGGCGGCGCTGCAGCCCGAGCGGCGCCAGCGCATCGCGCGCGAGACGCTCGACATCTACGCGCCGATCGCGCACCGGCTGGGGCTGAACCAGGTCTATCGCGAGTTGCAGGAGCTGTCGTTCGCGCACCTCAATCCGTGGCGCCATGCGGCGGTCGACAAGGCCGTCAAGCGCTCGCGCGGCTACCGGCGTGACATCGTCGCGCGCGTCCAGAAGGAGGTCGAGGTCGCCTTTGCGAAGGCCAGGATCAAGGTCGCGGTGAGCGGCCGCGAGAAGACGGTCTACTCGATCTACCGCAAGATGCTCGAGAAGCACGCCGGATTCGCCCAGGTCAACGACATCTTCGGCTTTCGCATCGTGGTGCCGACGCTGCCCGAGTGCTACCTGGCGCTGGGCGTGCTGCACCAGCTGTACAAGCCGGTGCCGGGCCGCTTCAAGGACTACATCGCGATCCCGAAGCCGAACGGCTACCAGTCGCTGCACACGACGCTGGTGAGCCCGCTGGGCACCGCGGTGGAATTCCAGGTTCGCACCGCGCAGATGCATGCGGTGTCCGAAAGCGGCATCGCCGCGCACTGGCTGTACAAGGACGCGCGCCAGGGCCAGGCGCAGCCGATGGGCGCGATGTGGATGCAGTCGCTGCTCGACATCCAGGACGAGACGCGCGACGCCACCGAGTTCCTCGAGCACGTCAAGATCGACCTGGTGCCCGAGGCGGTGTACATCTTCACGCCGATGAGCCGCATCATGGCGCTGCCGCGCGGCGCCACCGCGGTCGACTTCGCGTACGCCATTCACTCCGATGTCGGCGACCACTGCGTCGCCGCCAAGGTCAACGGCGACCCGGTCGCGCTGCGCACCGAGCTCAAGAGCGGCGACGTCGTCGAGATCGTCACCGCGCCGGGTGCGCGGCCGAACCCGGGCTGGCTCAACTTCGTCCGCACGGGGCGCGCACGCTCCAAGATCCGCCACCACCTCAAGTCGATGGAGCAGGAGGAGTCACGCGACCTGGGCGAGAAGTTGCTCGCGCAGGCGCTGCGAGCCGAGGGCCTGGCGCTGCCCGCCACCGACGCCACGGATGCCGAGGCCGGCGCGATCTGGCAGCAACTCACCCGCTGGAGCGGCAACCGCGGCCGCGCCGAGTTGCTGACCGACATCGGCCTGGGCCGCAAGATCGCCACCATCGTCGCCAAGCGGCTGGCCAAGCTGATGACCGAGCGCGGCGCGCACCCCGATGCGGTGATGCTCACGCTCGGCCGCTTCGCCGCCGAGGACGACGCGCAGACGCAGGGCGGCGTGCAGATCGACGGCAGCGAGGGCGCCTCGGTGCGACTGGCCGCGTGCTGTCGGCCGATCCCGGGCGATGCGATCGTCGGCTACCTTGGACGCGGCGAAGGGCTGCTGGTGCATACCGCCGAGTGCCGCACCGGCAAGCGCCTGGCCGAGCGTGACCCGGAACGCTGGATGCAGGTGCAGTGGGCCGAGCTGCCGACGCGACCGTTCGAGACCGCGGTGTCGGTGCTGGTGAGGAACGGCAAGGGGGCGCTGGCTCAACTGGCCTCGGCCGTCAGCGCCGCCGAGGCCGACATCACCCACATCGAGATGGACCACGAGGCCACCGGCGACTTCGTCGAGCTCGGGCTGCAGATCACCGTGCGCGACCGGCAGCACCTGGCCGACGTGCTGCGCACGCTCAAACGATCGCCGCCGGTGCTGCGCGCCGCGCGCGTCAAGCCTTGAGCAGGCGCGAATCGCGGCCCCGCGCGGTCCGATCCGGGTGCGCTCACGGCGCGGCTGCCGCACCCCCCGTGCGCTGCGTGCGCATCACGGCGCCGGGTAGCTGACCTCGAGCACCTCGACCACCTCGACGCCGCCTGGCGTCTGCAGGCGCACCTCGTCGCCGCGGCGGGCCTTGAGCAGCGCGCGCGCGATCGGCGCCACCCAGCTCACCTCGCCGCGCAGGTTGTCGGCTTCGTCGATGCCCTTGATCGTGATCGTGCGCTGCTCGCCACGCTCGTTCGCATAGCGCACCGTGGCACCGAAGAACACCTGGTCCGAGCCGTGGTGCACCGACGCATCGGTGACCTCGGCGACGTCGAGCCGGCGCGTCAGGAAACGGATGCGCCGGTCGATCTCGCGCAATCGCTTCTTGCCGTAGAGGTAGTCGCCGTTCTCGGAGCGGTCGCCGTTCTTGGCCGCCCACGAGACGACCTCGACCACCTTCGGCCGCTCGACGTCGAGCAGGCTCAGCAGTTCGCCACGCAGCCGCTGGTAGCCCTGCGGCGTGATGTAGTTCCTGGCCCCGGCGGGCAGCGCGCGCAGGCCGGCGCCGGCGTCGTCGTCGCCGTCGCCGTCCTCGCCCTCGGGTTCGCGGGTGAAGGCCTTGTTCATGGTCGGTTGCCGAGTCTATCGACTCGTGCGCACCGAGCGATAGGACCCTGGCGGCGCACCGGTCCAGTTGCGAAACGCGCGGTGGAAGGAACTCGTGTCGCGAAACCCCAGCCGCGCCGCGACCTCATCGATGCCCAGACGCGTTTCGGCGAGCAGGTGGATCGCCAGGTCGCGCCGAACCTCGTTCTTCAACTGCTGCCAGCTGGCGCCCTCGCCTTCGAGCCGGCGCCGCAGCGTGGCCGGCGAGACACCGCAGGCCTGCGCCATCGCCTGCGGCGTCGGCCCGGCGTGCAGCGGCGCAGGCTCCGGCGCCGCCCCGGCAGTGCGCAACGCCTGTCGCCAGCGTCGACGCACCTGCTCGCTCCAGCCGCCGTGCGCCACCTGCTTGAGGAACACCGACTGCGGCGCGTCGCGCAGGAAGGCATCGAGCGCTGCGACGGACATCGACAGCCCCGCGCGCAACACCCTTGCGTCGAAGACGATCGCCGAGGCCGGCCGGTCGAACCGCAACACCGGCGAGAACATGCGCCGGTACTCGTCGGCATGCGCCGGCCTCGGGTGCGCCCACTCGAGCCGCAGCAGCGCAACGCGACGACCGGCCAGCCAACACAGCAGGCCGTGCACCATCACCAGCAGCGTCTCGTCGGCAAAGCGCCTGGCATCGGCGACTTCGGCCGCGGCCAGCGTCGCCGCCGCTCGCTTCGTCACGGCGGCAGCCCGGTCGGCGCGGGTCGGCCCGGCGCCGTCCGCACGCGTGCCTGGCGCGCGCAGCG
>JBBIPS010000128.1:0-7963 GCA_037442725.1 Burkholderiales bacterium
CGCGGCGAGCGCACGCCGCTCGGCGTGCCGCGTGCCCTGCGCGGGCAGGATGCGCACGCTCGCATGCAGCGCATCGGCGCGCGCCACGCGCCACAGGCTGCGCCGCAGCGTCGTCGTGCCGACCCAGGCCACCGCCGGGCTGCAGATTCGACCCGGCTCCGGGTAGCGCAGCGCCACCGGCTGCACCGGCGTGCCGGTGGCGATGGCCGCCTGCAGCAGGTTGGCGTGGAACGGCAGCAGCGCGCTGCCGTCGCCGTTGGTGCCCTCCGGGAACACGGCGACGGTCTGGCCGGCGGCCAGCGCGGCAGCCATCTGGTGCATCACGCGCAGCGCGTCGCGTGCGCGGTCGCGCTCGATGAACAAGGTTCCGGCGGCGCCGATCATCGAGCCCAGCAGCGGCCAGTGCCCCAGCTCGGCCTTGGCGACGAAGCGCGCGCGCGGGCACGCCGCCTGGAGCGCCAGGATGTCGAGCCACGAGACGTGGTTGGCCACCAGCAGCGCTGCACCCGCTCGCAGCCGACCTTGCACGTCGAGCGTGATGCCCAGCAGCCGCAGGAGCTTGCCGGCCCACCAGGCCACGCGCTGCTCGCGCGCCGCGGCGTCGAGCCAGCGCCAGCGCAGCGCGACGACGAGCCAGGCGTGCAGCACGTGAACGACGACGCGGGCCAGGCGCCAGCCCGCTCGCAACGAACGCATCGCCACGCGATCAGCCAGCGCTCGCGCGGCGCGGCAAGCTCGTCGCACCCCCGTACCGCAGCCCGGAGCATCGCAACAGGAAACCGGCCGTGGCTGCGGCCCGGGCGCGCGCACCGCCGCCCACCCCGCCGCTGGCGCGGGCATCTGCAACGACGCCATCGGGGCCAGGACGCGGCTTGAAGTGTCGGCATCCCCGGGCGCGGCTGCCCGGCGCTGCGCGCCGCCGGTCGAGGCGGGAACCGGGCCCGTGACGGTGCCGTCCGCTCATTTCGCCTCGTAGGCCAGCGTGCCGGCGACGAGCGTGGCGCGCACGCGCCCGGGCAGTGCCATGGCCGTGGCGTCGAAGGCGAACGGCGTGTGCTTGCCGTGGCTGCGCAGCACGCCGGGCGTGGCGCGCCAGACCGCATGCGGGTCGAAGACGCAGACGTCGGCCACGCCACCCTCGACCAGCCTGCCAGCGCTGCTGGCCAGCGACCCGAGCGCGTCGCCGAGCACCCGCACCGGATCGCAGGTCACCCGCGCCAGCGTCGCCGGCAACGCCAGCCCCGAGTCGTTGCCCCATTTCAACGCCAGGCTGAGCAGCAACTCGAGTCCGGTGGCGCCGGGTTCGGCCTCGCCGAAGGGCAGGTTCTTGGCGTCGGCGTCGACCGGCGAGTGGTCCGACACCAGCGCGTCGAGCGTGCCGTCGGCCAGCGCGGCGCGCAGCGCGTCGCGGTCGGCGCCCTGGCGCAGCGGCGGCGTCAGTCGCATCGCCGGGTTGAAGTAGCCGATGTCGACATCGGTCAGGTGCAGCGAGTTGATGCTGACGTCGGCGCTCAGCGCCAGGCCCTCGGCCTTGGCCTGGCGCAGCAGCTTGACGCCGGCGGCGCTCGACAGTCGGCACAGGTGCACGCGCGCACCGGTGTTGCGCGCCAGTTCGATGATGGTCTGCAGCGCGATCGTCTCCGCCGCCACCGGCATGCCCGACAGGCCGAGCCGCGTGGCCACCGCGCCACTGGCCGCCACACCCTGGCCAAGCCAGCGGTCCTGCGGCCGCAGCCAGACCGAATAACCGAAGGTCGCAGCGTACTGCAGCGCGCGCAGCAGCACCTGGGTGTCGGCGATCGCCCGCTCGGCCTGGGCGAAGCCGACGCAACCGGCCTCGGTCAGTTCGGCCATCTCGGTCAGCACCTCACCGGCCAGGCCGCGCGTCAGCGCGCCGAGCGGAAAGAGGCGGCACAACGAGAGCCGGCGGGCGCGGAACTTCAGCATCTCGACCAGCCCGGGCTCGTCCAGCGGCGGGTCCGTGTCGGGCGGGCAGACCAGGCTCGTCACGCCGCCGGCGGCCGCGGCGTTGAGCTCGCTCTCGAGCATGCCCTCGTGTTCGTGCCCCGGCTCGCGCAGCCGCGCCGCGAGGTCGACCAGGCCCGGCGCGACAACGCAGCCGCTGGCGTCGATGGTACGGTTCGGCTGGAAGTCGGCGCCGACACGGCCGATGGTGACGATGCGCCCCGCGGCGATGCCGACATCGGCCGCCGCGTCGCGCCCCGACACCGGGTCGATGACCCGACCATTGCGAATGAGGATCTTCATGAACGGCTCACAGGATGGCGCCCGGGCGAACCGGGCGAGCCGACCGAGGTCGACCCGGGCTGCGCCACCGTACCCGCCCACGGCGCGAGGCGCACGGCCCGGATCGACTCTGGCACTGGCCGAGCGGGCGTCATGTCAGGCCGAGTTGCCCGCGATGATCGACATCACCGCCATGCGCACCGCGATGCCGAAGGTGACCTGCGGCAGGATCACGCTGTGCGCGCCGTCGGCCACGGCGGAGTCGATCTCGACGCCGCGGTTGATGGGGCCCGGGTGCATCACGATCGCGTCGGGCCTGGCCAGCGCCAGCTTGTCGGGCGTCAGTCCATAGTGCTTGAAGAACTCGCCGGCGCTGGGCAGCATCGCCCCGCTCATGCGCTCGTGCTGCAGGCGCAGCATGATGATGACGTCGGCGTCGCGGATGCCCTCGGCCAGGTCGTGGCAGACGCGCACGCCCATCGGCCGCAGGTCGGCCGGCACCAGCGTGCGCGGGCCGACGGCGCGGATCTCGGCCACGCCCAGCGTCGTCAGCGCGTGGATGTCCGAGCGCGCGACGCGCGAGTGCACGATGTCGCCGACGATCGCCACCGACAAGCACGCGAAGTCGCCCTTGTAGTGGCGGATCGTGTACATGTCGAGCAGCCCCTGCGTCGGGTGCGCATGGCGGCCGTCGCCGGCGTTGACGACGTGCACGTGCGGCGCGCAGTGCCGCGCGATCAGATAGGGCGCGCCGCTCTGGCCGTGGCGCACGACGAACATGTCGGCATGCATCGCCGACAGGTTGGCGATCGTGTCGAGCAGGCTCTCGCCCTTGGCCGTCGACGAGCGCGCGATGTCGAGGTTGAGCACATCGGCCGACAGCCGCTTGGCGGCGATCTCGAAGGTGGTGCGGGTGCGCGTCGAGTTCTCGAAGAACAGGTTGAAGACGCTCTTGCCGCGCAGCAGCGGCACCTTCTTGACCTCGCGCTCGTTGACCGACAGGAAGGTGCCGGCGGTGTCGAGGATCTGCGTCACGATCTCGCGCGGCAGGCCCTCGACGGTGAGCAGGTGGATCAGCTCGCCATGGGCGTTGAGCTGCGGGTTGCGCAGGTCGAGCATCAGCCCTGCTCCCCGGCGGACGCATCGATCGAGAACGTGAAGCCGCCGCCCGCGCTGCGCGCCAGGCGCAGCCGCTGCGTCGCCGGCAGCGCCAGCTTGGCAGCGGCGTAGGCGGGCGCGATCGGCAGCTCGCGTGCGCCGCGGTCGACCAGCACCGCCAGCGTCACGCTGGCCGGCCGGCCGAAGTCGAACAGCTCGTTGAGCACCGCGCGCACGGTGCGGCCGGTGAACAGCACGTCGTCGACGAGCAGGATATGCGCGCCGTCGACGGCGAACGGAATCCGGGTCGCGTCGGTGCCATGGCCGAGGCCGCGTGCGCTGAAATCGTCGCGGTGCAGCGTGCTCGAGATGACGCCGGCGCGGCCCGGCAGCTGCAGGTCGGCGTGCAGTCGCTCGGCCAGCCAGGCGCCGCCGGACCAGATGCCGAGCAGCACCATCCCCGGCCGCCAGAGCGCACGCACGCCGCTGCGCAGCTCGCCGTACAGCGACTCGGCGTCGAGATTCAAGGTGCTCATGCCAGGGTTCCCAGGTACTGCTCGAGGATGATCGCGGCCGCCGCGGCGTCGACATCGGTTGCGCCGCGGCTTCTCGCCTCGGTCGTCGTGTAGCGCTCGTCGACCTCGTGCACCGGCAGACCGAAGCGGCCGCGCAACTGGCGCGCGAAGCGCTGCGCCCGGCGCGTCTGCTCGTGCGCCGCGCCGTCGGGGTGCAACGGCACGCCCACCACCAGCGCATCGGGCTGCCATTGCCCGATCAGCGCGGCGATGCGCTCGAAGCGGGCATCGCCTTCGGCGCTGATCGTTGTCAAGGGCTGCGCCGAACGCAGCAAGGTGTTGCCGCAGGCCACGCCGGTGCGCTTGAGGCCGAAGTCGAACGCCAGGCAGGTCAATGCGCGCTGCGCGGCGACCGGGCCGCTCATGCGTGCCCGGCCTCCTGGCTCAGCATGCGCGGATCGATCCCGAGCAGCGACAGCGCGCGGTCGTAGCGGCGCTCGACCGGGGTGTCGAAGATGATCTCGGGCGTCGCGTCGACGGTGAGCCAGCCGTTGCGGGCAATCTCGGCCTCGAGCTGGCCGGCACCCCAGCCGCTGTAACCCAGCGTGACGAGCAGGCGGCGCGGGCCGGTGCCGTGCGCCAGTGCCTCGAGCACGTCCTTGCTCGTCGTCATCTCGAGGCCGCCGGGCACCGACAGCGTCGAACTGTACGGGCTGGCATCGGCACCACTGCGCTCGTGCAGCACGAAACCGCGCTCGGTCTGCACCGGGCCGCCGAAGTACACCGGTTGCTCGGCCAGATCGATCGACTCCAGGTTCAGCTCGACCTTCTCGAACAGGTTCCTGAGCTTGATGTCGATCGGCTTGTTGATGACCAGCCCGAGCGCGCCCCTGTCGGTGTGCTCGCAGAGGTAGACCACGGCACCGGCGAAGTTGTCGTCGACCATGCCGGGCATGGCGATCAGGAACTGGTTCGTCAGGTCGATTCGATCCGCGGACATGACGCCGATTCTAGTGACGAAGGCGCGTGCCTTGGGTGACACTCGGGTGCGTGCAAGAGACCCTCGAGCGGGCCCTGGTCTGGTTCCGCCGCGACCTGCGTGCCGACGACCAGGCGGCGCTGTCGCACGCGCTGAAGGCGGCGCGCCAGGTCTGGTGCGCCTTCGTCTTCGACGATGCGATCCTGCAGCCGCTGCGCGCCGCAGGCGCAAGTGCCGACCGGCGCGTCGAGTTCATCCGCGCCAGCCTGCTCGACCTGGACACGCAACTGTGCCGGCTCGGCCGCGCGCACGGCATCGACGGCGCCGGGCTCGTCGTTCGCCAAGGCCTGGCCGCCGAGTGCCTGCCGCGGCTGGCGGTCGAGCTCGGCGTGCAGGCGGTCTACGCCAACCACGACGACGACCCCGACGCGCTGGCGCGCGACGCGCGCGTGCGCGGTGCGCTGGCGAATGCCGGCATCGTGCTGCACACCAGCAAGGATCACGTCGTGTTCGAGCGCAGCGAGATCCTCAGCGCCAGCGGCAGCGCCTACAGCGTCTTCACGCCGTACAAGAACGCCTGGCTGAAGCGGCTCGGCGCGGCGGACCTGCAGCCCTTCGCGGTCGCCGAGCATGCCGGCGCACTGGCCAGCGTGCCCGGGCGCACGGCAGTCCCGGCGCTGGCCGAAATCGGCTTCCAGGCGACCAACCTGCAGGCGCTGAAGCTGCCCACCGGTTCGGCCGGTGCGCATGCGCTGCTGGAGGACTTCCTCGGCCGCATCGATCGGTACCACGAGACGCGCGACTTCCCCGCGATCAAGGGGCCGAGCTACCTGTCGACGCACCTGCGCTTCGGCACCGTGTCGATCCGCCGGCTCGCGCGCGCGGCCTGGCAGCGCATGCAGGCGGGCTCGCGCGGCGCCGAGGCCTGGCTGTCGGAGCTGATCTGGCGCGACTTCTACCACCAGGTCCTGCACCACCATCCGCGCGTCGTCGGCCATGCGTTCAGGCCCGAGTACGACGCCATCCGCTGGGAGCATGGCAAGCATGCCGACGCGCTGTTCGACGCCTGGGCCGACGGCCGTACCGGCTACCCGCTGGTCGACGCGGCGATGCGCCAGATCAACCAGACCGGCTACATGCACAACCGGCTGCGCATGGTCGTCGCGAGCTTCCTGGTCAAGGACCTGGGGCTCGACTGGCGCCGCGGCGAGGCCTACTTCGCGCGCCATCTGAACGACTTCGACCTGGCCGCCAACAACGGCGGCTGGCAGTGGGCGGCCTCCACCGGCTGCGACGCCCAGCCGTGGTTCCGCATCTTCAGTCCGGTGGCCCAGAGCGAGAAGTTCGACGCCAACGGCCATTTCATCCGCCGCTACCTGCCCGAACTGGCCGGGCTGGATGACAAGCTGATCCATGCGCCCTGGCTGGCGCGGCCGGTCGAGCTCGCCGCTGCCGGCATCGAACCCGGCGTGCACTATCCGCGTCCGGTGGTGCAGCACGAGCTGGCGCGCGCCCGCACGCTCGAGCGCTTCGGCGCCGTCAGGGCGCTGCGCTGAGACGGCCGGGCTCGGCGCGCGGCGCTTCGCGTCGACAGGCCGGGCCGGCGCGCCTCGATCGCGCGCCGTCAGAACAGCTCGACGTCGCCGACCTTGGTCGCCTCGACGAGCTCGCCGCGCGCCACCAGCTCGTCGTGGCTGCACACCTGGTCGCGGCCATGCGACTTGGCCCAGTACACGGCCCTGTCGGCGCGCTCGACCGCGGCACTCGCGCTGTCGGTGCTCCTGACCTCGGAGTAACCGATCGACACCGTGATGCGTCCGACCTGCGGGAAGGCATACGCCGCGACGTTGGCGCGCACGCGCTCGAAGGCATGGCCGGCGTCGGCGTCGCTGCCGCAGCGCATCAGCACCACGAACTCCTCGCCGCCGAAGCGGAACAGACGGTCGTGAAAGCGCAGGCTCGAGCGCATCAGCCGCGCCATCAGCAGCAGCACCTCGTCGCCGATCTGGTGGCCGAAGTTGTCGTTCACCGTCTTGAAGTGATCGATGTCGAGCATGCCGACGTAGTGATGCGCGAGCGGCGGCATCGGCGCGCGGCGCGGGTCGCGCGGCACGGCCGCGCCGCGCAGCGTGCTGTCGCCGGCCAGCTTGTAGAAAGCCTCGTCGAAGGTCTTGCGATTGAGCAGTCCGGTGAGCGAATCGTGCTCGCTGTGGTCGAGCAGGCTCTGGAAGTTGCGGTAGATGCGCAGGATGCTCGACACCAGCTCGATCTGCTCGGCGCTGAGCGGGGCCGGGCTGTCGATCTCGACGACGCCGACGACACTGCGCTCGGTGACGAGCGGGAAGACGGTCAGGCCCGGCGCGCCGGCGCAACCGACCGGCGCCTGCCGCTCGATGGCTTCGAGCCGCGTCGGAAAGGCATCGAACGCCGGCAGCGAATCGAGTTCGGCCCACAACGAATCGGCCGTCGCGGCCACATCGTGCTGGGCCAGGCGGGCACGGGTCAGCCAGCGCCGCTGCCCGTCCTCGCCGACGCAGCGATGGATCGCCACCAGGCGCGGCCGCAGCAGCTCGCGCAGCGCGCCGGCCAGCGTGGTGTCGAGCAGATCGCGATCACGCAGCGCCGTGAGCTCGGCCAGATGATCGACGACGCCGGGCATCGGCTGTGCATCCTGCAGGTCGCCCCGGCGCGCCTCTCAGGCCGGCACGGCCGGGCGCGCGTGGCGCGCCACGACGGCCAGCAACTCGTCCTCGGAATAGGGCTTGCCGAGGTAGTGTTCGACACCGAGCGCGACCGCGTAGTCCCGGTGCTTCTGCGCGATGCGCGAGGTGATCATGACCACCGGCAGGCCGCCGAGGCGGGTGTCTGCGCGCAGCGTGCGCACCAGCTCGAAGCCGTCCATGCGCGGCATCTCGATGTCGGTGAGGACGACCACCGGCAACTCGTCGGCGAGCCGTGCCATGGCTTCGATGCCGTCCTTGGCCACCGCCACGCGATAGCCCTCGCGCTCGAGCAGGCGCCGGGTGACGCGCCGCACGGTGAGCGAATCGTCCACCACCAGCACCAGCGGCGCCTGCGGCTCGATGCCCTCGCGTGCCGGCGTGGCCGCGCCCGGCGCGGTCGC
>JBBIPS010000129.1:0-7914 GCA_037442725.1 Burkholderiales bacterium
CATCGGAGTGCACCTCCAGCGCCCGACGTCCGAGCGCTCGTCGGTGCTCAGCACCTTGTCGATGTCAAGCAGCAACCGGACGCGAGAGCCGGTCTTGCCGATACCGAGCAGGAAATCGGTGCTCACGCTGGCTCCGAAGGGAGGCGGTGGCGCGATCTCCGCGGCCGGGATCTCCATGCCGAGCGTGGCAGTAACGTCATCGAGGTCGAGTTCGACGAGCTTCCCGTCCTGATCGACGCGCGGGCCGCGCGCACCGAGCTGCTTGGGTGGCTGCGACGCGAACTCGGCGTGCGCCACCTGGTCCTGACGCCGCTGCCGCCGATGCACCGCTTCATCGGCCTGCCGCAGCCGCTGCGCTGGATGGCCGGGCGTGACGCGGCGGCGCATGACCGCGCCGCCGCCAGCTGGGCCGCAGGCCAGCCGGACGTGACGCACGTGGGCATCGAGCTGCCCCTCGACCCCGGCATGCTGGCGCGCGACGGCTTCCATCCGACTGCGCCGGTGTACCGTGCCTGGGGCGAGGCGCTGGCCGAGCACATCGCCACCCGGCTGGTGCCTGCGCATCGACGCCGTCCCAACACTCTTCATCGGGAGACCGCACCACCATGACCCCGTCGCTCAAAGGCAAGACCCTCTTCATCACCGGCGCCTCGCGCGGCATCGGGCTGGCCATCGCGGTGCGTGCCGCGCGCGACGGCGCCAACCTGGTGCTGCTGGCCAAGACCACCGAGCCCAACCCCAAGCTGCCGGGCACGCTGTTCAGCGCCGCCGAGGCGGTCGAGGCCGCCGGCGGCCAGGCGCTGCCGGTGCCCACCGACATCCGCGACGAGGCCGCGGTGGCGCTGGCGGTGCAGGCCGCGCTGGCGCGCTTCGGCGGCATCGACATCCTCGTCAACAACGCCAGCGCGATCAGCCTGACTCCCACGCCTGCCACGCCGATGAAGCGCTTCGACCTGATGATGGGCGTGAACGCGCGCGGCACCTTCTGCTGCACGCAGGCGTGCCTGGCCGAGTTGATCAAGTCGGCGCAGGCGGAACGCAACCCGCACGTGCTGAACATGTCGCCGCCGCTGTCGATGCAGGAGCACTGGTTCGCGCCGCACGTCGCCTACACGATGGCCAAGTACGGCATGAGCATGTGCACGCTCGGCCATGCGCGCGAGTTCAAGCGCCACGGCATCGGCGTCAACAGCCTGTGGCCGCGCACCGCGATCAACACCGCCGCGCTGCAGATGATCCCGGGCGTCGACACGAGCAAGTGCCGCACGCCCGAGATCCTCGCCGACGCCGCCCACCTGATCCTGACCAGCGATGCCAAGGCGACGACCGGCAACTTCTTCATCGACGACACGCTGCTGGCCGCGCACGGCGTGACCGACTTCGATCGCTACGCGGTGGTGCCCGGGACGCGTGACTTGATCCCTGACTTCTTCGTCGATTGACCCTGGCGCCGGCCGTCGGGCGCCCGCCTTCGCAAGCGCTGCCTTCCGGGCGCCGGGATTCGAGGTCATGAAGGCGGTCATGCATGGCGTGCGAGCACCCCACGCGGGTGCGGGCCGCGTCAGGCCGACGCCATCAGATCGGGCGACGGGCGCTGTGCCGCCGCCAGGAGCGCCGACATGAAATCCGACCGCCGCATCGTCGACCACTACAGCCGCGCCGGCCTGCTCGACCGGCTCAACGCCGCGCTGATCGAGGACGGCGTCGACCCCGCTCGGCCGCGGCTCGACGAGCTCGCGCCGTACGACCAGTTCCATGGCCGCGGACTCGAGGCGACCGAGGAGATCGCTGCGCTGCTGCAGGTGTCTGCCGCGGACCATCTGCTCGACGTCGGCAGCGGCATCGGCGGCCCGGCACGCACGCTGGCGCAGCGCTTGGGCTGCCGCGTCACCGGCATCGACCTGACGGCCGAGTTCTGCGCCGTGGCGCGCCACCTGACGCGCCTGACCGGGCTGGACTCGAAGGTCGATTTCGAACTCGGCGACGCGCTGGCGATGCCGTTCGCCGACGCCTCGTTCGACGGCGCCTACTCGATGAACGTGTCGATGAACATCGCCGACAAGGGCGCGCTCTACGCCGAGATCCGGCGCGTCGTCAAACCCGGCGGCTGGCTGCTGTTGTCGGAACTCGCGCAGGGGCCGGGCGGGCCGGTGGACTACCCCACACCGTGGGCGGCCAGCGCGGCCACCAGCTTCCTGTGGACGCCGGCACGGACGCGGCAAGGACTCGAGGCCGCGGGCTTCGAGATCGTGCGCGTTCGCGACACCGCCGCCGAGGCCAGGGCCTACGGCGCGCGCAGCCGCGCCCTCGTCGAACGCGGCCAGAAGCCGCCGCACCGCGCGGTGCAGTTGATCCACGGCGAGGTCGCCGCGGCGGCGATGAGGAACTCCGCGCGCGGTGTCGCCGAGTCGCGCATCGTTCCGCTCGAGATCCTCTGCCGCAGGCGGCCCGGCTGAGGCATCGGGTCGACCGCCGCGGCGGCCCGAGGCCGCGTTACTTCGTCGTGCCCCAGCCCTGGCGCAACTGCTTGCCCACTTCGAGCATGAAGCGCAGCGTGTCCTGTGATTCCGGGTCGCGCATCAGGCGCCAGAGCCCGCCGATGCCGCCCGCCGACGCCCCGCTGGCGCGGCTGGCGCTGGCCGCGGCGTCGATCGACTGCATCACCTGCTGCACCGTCGTCAGCCGCTCGGCAAGCTGCGGCAGCATCGTGGCCAGCCGCTCGAGCGCGCCGCTTCGATGCAAGCCTTCGAGCGCCTCGACGACCTGCTCGGCACCGCCGCGGCTGAAGCGGTCGAGCAGCGACAGGCCGTTGCCGACGGTCTCGGTCAGGCGGCCGACCATCTCGTCGGTGAGCGCATCCTCGGCCGAGCTGTACAGGCGCACGAGCTTGACGAGCCGGTTCAGATCGCCGTTGTTGACCATCTCGGCCAGCGCCGGGATGGCGCGGTCGAGGCCGGCGCGGTTGACCTGGTCGAGCAGCGCGAGCCCGTCGCCGATGGCCTGGCCGAGGCGCCCGATCATCTCGTCGGTGAGCGCGTCCTCGGCCGAGCTGTACAGCCGCGCGACCTGTGCCAGCCGCTCCAGATCGCCGTTATCGATCATGCGGGCCAGCGCGGGGATGGCGCGTCCCAGCCCGGCGCGGTTGGCCTGGTCGATCAGTTCGACGGCATCGCCCGCCGTCGTTGCCAGGCGGCCCACCATCTCGTCGGTGAGCGCGTCGCGCGCCGCCGCGACGACCCGCTCGACCTCGACTCCGGTGAGGCTGGCTTGCTGTGCGTTCATGTCCGGCTCCTTCAGAGCAGCCCGCGCGCCGAGATCCAGTACAGCTTGTTGTACGCCATCTTGAACCAGTGCACGGCCTTGGTCGGCGGCTTCGGGTCGGGCGGGTTGAGGTAGTCGAACATCGCGTAGGTGGCGCGGTCCTTGCCGGCCTCGATGAAGCAGAACACCTTGCCGTCGTACTCGCGCACCGGCGCGCCGAGCTTGACCATCGCGGCGATGTTCTCGCCCAGCGCCTCGGCCTCGAAGTGGGCCGTCGAGC
This sequence comes from Burkholderiales bacterium, assembly GCA_037442725.1. GTDB lineage: Bacteria > Pseudomonadota > Gammaproteobacteria > Burkholderiales > Burkholderiaceae_C > Pseudaquabacterium. Next base: position 3,542 of record JBBIPS010000129.1, read on the forward strand.
CGGCCTTGCTGATCGGGATGTTGGTGGTGTCGCCGAGCGCGAAGACGTTGTTGCGGCCTTCCATGTTGAGCCGGCCGCGGTGCGTCGGCACCCAGCCGCCGGCGCCGAGCTTGTTCTTCTCGATCACCTCCATGCCGCGGTGCGCCGGGATCGAGACCAGCAGGTCGTACGCCGTCTCGGTACCCTCCTCGCCGCGCACGACCTTGGCGGCGCCGTCGACCTCCTTGACGTTGAACAGCGTCTCGTACGTGATGCCGAGCCGGTCGAACTCCGGGGCCGCCCATTTGGCGACGTTCTCGAGCGAGTGCACGCGCCCGATCGGGTAGGTGTAGTGCAGCTGGACCTTGTCGCGGATGCCGCGGTCCTTGAAGTAGTCGTGCAGCATGAAGGTGATCTCGAGCGGCGCCATCGGGCACTTGTGCGGCACGCCGACCGCGACCACGACGCGCCCGCCCTGGAAGGCCTGCAACGCCTTGAACATCCTGACCGCCGTCTCTTCGGTGTAGAAGGTCTCGGAGTTCTCGGCCAGGCCGGGGATCAGTTCGGGCACCGGACGCGACCCGGTGGCGATGACCAGGATGTCGTAGTCGAAGGTCTTGCCGCCCTTGGTGCGGACGCGGTTCTGGTCGAGTTCGAAGGTCTCGGCCGGATCGACGACGAGCGCGATGCCGGGCTCGAGCAGCGATGCCTGGTCCTTGTACAGCTCGTCGGGCGTGACGCGGCCGAAGGCGAGGTACAGCAGCCCGGGCTGGTACATGTGCTTGTCCGACGCGGTCAGCATCGTGATCTTGGCCTTGCCGGACTTCATCTCGGGCGCCAGCCGGCGCGCCAGGTTGTTGGCGAGGATCGTTCCACCCATGCCGCCGCCGATGATCAGTATCTTCATTGCCGTTCCTTTCGTGAGCGCCATCCAATGAACGAAGTCACTTCGCCTTCCTGACCGTGATGTGCCAGACGCCGGCCTCCTCGCGCGTGCCGACAAGCTCGTGCCCGACCTTCTTCACCCACTCCGGAATGTCGTTGACCGAGCCCTTGTCGGTCGACAGCACTTCGAGTTCGTCGCCGATCCCGGCCATCTTGATCCAGCCGATCAGCTCCATCAGCGGGCCCGGGCAGAAGCTGCCCCGGGCGTCGATCACCTTCTTCTCGGACATCGCGGACTCCTGGCTTGCCGGTCGGATTCAAAAGGACCACACCTGGGCGTCGCGGGCATCGTGCAGGAACTTGGTCAGTCCCATCGGCTCGGCCAGGAAGGATTCGAGCGCCGTGCGCTCGACGCCCATGACGTCCATCGCCATCGAGCAGGGGTGCACCTTGGCATCGCCCAGCTCCACCGCGTTCTGGAACAGCGTGCGGAATGGCGGCACCTTCTTGCCGGACATGAGCGTGCCGAACGGACCTTCGGCGGCGGCCTGCGGCGCGTCACCCTTGACGAAATGAGGCAACGCGTTCATCGACAGCAGGACGCTGACCTCGTTGCCGCTGACGGCGCCGACCGAGGCGACCATCGCCGCCATCTGCAGGCGCTCGAGCGCGCCTGAGACGACGATGATGCAGATCTTGTTCGAGTCCGCCATGTCCGGGTCACCTCCTCACCGACGACCGACCGCGACGCGCCGAAGCATGACGGCGGCGCGAGCACGCACGATTGAACCGCACCCGGGCCGCTCAGCGCTGGCGCTGTCGACCCGGCCTGCAAGATCCCGATCCGGAACGGCGGACCGGCCGGCGACCGTCGATCTTCTTGGAACCGACTCCTGCCGTCCGGGGTGGCATCGCCGATACGGCAAGCCTGCCCAACCCGCTGTGTTCCTTATAGGCAGCTCAAAGCGACGCAACGTTGATCGTCGTCAACCTTTGTCCACATTCCCGGCGCGGTGTCATGGTGCCCTCGGCACGGGCCGCGGCTTGCCGGCATGGTCGATCGCGACATAGGTGAGGTTGGCCTCGGTCACCTTGACGACCTCCAGCTTGGCCGGGTTGCGCTCGGCGAAGACCTCGACGTGGACGGTGATCGAGGTGTTGCCGATGCGCTCGACGCGCGCGTAGAAGCTCACCAGGTCGCCCACCGACACCGGCTGCTTGAAGACGAACTGGTTCACCGCGACGGTGGCGATGCGACCACGCGCGATGCGCGCGGGCAGCACCGCGCCGGCCGTGTCCACCTGCGCCATCAGCCAGCCGCCGAAGATGTCGCCGTTCGGGTTCACGTCGGCCGGCATCGGCATCACGCGCAGCACCAGCTCGGCGCCATCGGGCAAACTCAGGGGCAGGGTGAGGGCCGGCCGTGCGCCGGGGCTGGTGGAGTCGGTCATCGGCGTCACCTTGATGGATTCATCGATCGGTCGTTCGATCGCTGCGGCGTTCGTTCGGAATTCTTTCACGTCACAGCCCCTGCCGATGCGCCGTTCCGCTGCCGCCCTGCCCCTGCCCGAAGCCGCCGCGCCCGGCGTCGTCCGCTCCGACTGGCAGACGCTGCGCAAGCTGCTGCCCTACCTGTGGCGCTACCGCTGGCGCGTCGCGCTGGCGCTGGTCTTCCTGCTGGCGGCCAAGGGCGCCAACGTCAGCGTGCCGCTGCTGCTCAAGCACCTGGTCGACGCGCTCGACCTCAAGCCCGGCGATCCGCGCGCGCTGCTGGTGGTGCCGGCCGGGCTGCTGCTGGCCTACGCCGGACTGCGCCTGTGCACCACGCTGTTCACCGAGCTGCGCGAACTGGTGTTCGCCAAGGTCTCGTTCGGCGCGGCGCGCAGGATCGCGCTCGAGGTCTTCCGCCACCTGCACGCGCTGAGCCTGCGTTTCCACCTCGAGCGCCAGACCGGCGGCCTGTCGCGCGACATCGAGCGCGGCACGCGCGCGCTGCAGTCGCTGGTGTCGTACTCGCTCTACACGATCCTGCCGACGCTGGTCGAGGTCGCGCTGGTGCTCGGCGTGCTGGGCGTTCGCTTCGATGCCGGCTATGTCTGGATCACGCTCGCGGCGCTGACGGTCTACGTCGCCTACACCGTGACGGTGACCGAGTGGCGCTCGCGCTTCCGGCGCGAGATGAACGAGCTCGACTCAAAGGCCTACACGCGCGCCATCGACGCGCTGCTCAACTACGAGACGGTCAAGTACTTCAACAACGAGGAGTTCGAGGCGCAACGCTACGACGCCGGACTGAACGCCTACCGGCACGCGCAGATCCGCTCGCAGACCTCGCTGTCGCTGCTCAACAGCGGCCAGCAATTGATCATCGCCGCCAGCCTGGTGGCGCTGCTGTGGCGTGCCACGCAGGGCGTCGTCGAGGGGCGGCTGACGCTGGGCGACCTGGTGATGATCAACGCCTTCCTGATCCAGCTCTACATCCCGCTGAACTTCCTCGGCGTGCTGTACCGCGAGGTCAAGCAGAGCCTGACCGACCTGGACCGCATGTTCGGCCTGCTCGAGCGCGAGCGCGAGGTGGCCGACGCCCCGGGTGCGCCCGAGCTGGTCGTGCGCGCGGGCGCGGTGCGCTTCGAGCACGTCACGTTCGCCTACGACCCGGCGCGGCCGATCCTGCACGACGTCAGTTTCGGCATCCCGGCGGGCACGACGGTGGCGGTGGTCGGCGCCTCGGGCGCGGGCAAGAGCACGCTCGCGCGGCTGCTCTACCGCTTCTACGACGTCACCGGCGGGCGCATCACGATCGACGGCCAGGACATCCGCCAGGTGACGCAGGCCAGCCTGCGCCGCGCCATCGGCATCGTGCCGCAGGACACGGTGCTGTTCAACGACACGGTCGGCTACAACATCGGCTACGGCCGCCCCGGCGCGAGTGCGGCCGAGGTCGAGGCGGCCGCGCGCGCGGCGCACATCCACGACTTCATCGCCGCCACGCCGCTCGGTTACGCGACGCTCGTCGGCGAGCGTGGCCTGAAGCTGTCGGGCGGCGAGAAGCAGCGCGTGGCGATCGCCCGCACGCTGCTGAAGAACCCGCCGCTGCTGATCTTCGACGAGGCCACCTCGGCGCTCGACTCGGCCAACGAGCGCGCGATTCAGGCCGAGCTCAGGAGCGCAGCGCAGGGCAAGACCGCGCTCGTCATCGCGCATCGCCTGTCGACCGTGGCCGACGCGCACGAGATCGTCGTGCTCGACGCCGGCCGCGTCGCCGAGCGCGGCAGCCACGCCGAACTGCTTGCCGCCGGCGGGCGCTACGCCCGGATGTGGCGACTGCAGCAGGCAGCCGACGACAAGGCGGGCGACGTGACGACGGATTGAGCGCCGACGCCACGCCTGGCACGGCACGCGGGCGTCGAACCCGGCGCGTCCGGCAGCGCCGTCACCGTCGCCCGACCGGCCGCGCCTCCCCCCCCAGAATCGCAGCGCCGATCGCCCGCAGATCAGACCCGGTCTGG
>JBBIPS010000130.1:0-7856 GCA_037442725.1 Burkholderiales bacterium
CGGGCTATCCTGCTTCCGGCGTGGCTGGCGCGGCGGGTTGCCCGCGGCGCCGCGCGCCCGCAACGGAGGTCCATATGCTGAAGATGCTGTTGGCAGTCGATGGTTCGGTGCACTCGCTGCAGGCCATCGACGCGGTGGGGCGGATGGCGCGCGGCGGCGTGCCGCTCGAGGCGGTGCTGCTCAACGTGCGCAACCCGCCGGCGTTCTACGGCGAGTTGCCGGTGCTCAGCATCGACGAGATCGAGGCGGCGCAGATCAAGGCGCAGGACGAGGTGCTGACCGCGGCGCAGACCGCCGCGACGGCCGCCGGCGTCAAGGTGCGCTCGACCGAGCGTGCCGTCGGGCTGCCGGCGCCCGAGATCGTGCGCGTTGCCGGCGAGCAGGCGGTCGACCAGATCGTCCTCGGCACGCACGGCCGCGGTGCGATGGGCAGCCTGTTCATCGGTTCGGTCGCGCAGCAGGTGGTGCACCTGTCGAAGCTGCCGGTGCTGCTGGTGAAGTGACGCCGCGGCAGCGCTGCCGCGGCCGCAGGTTCAGTCGGCGTCGAGCCCGGCGCCGAATTCGCCCGCGCCGAGCTGGTGTTCCAGGCCGTAGCGGATCAGCGCCGCCATGTTCGGCAGTTGCAGCTTGTCCTGGATGCGCGCCTTGTGCGTGCTGACGGTCTTGACCGACAGGTGCAACGCTTCGGCGATCTCGGTCAGGCGCTGACCGGCGACGATGCGCTGCAGCACCTCGAGTTCGCGATCCGACAGCTCGGCGTGGCGCGGTACCCGCACGCCGCCGTTGAGCTGGCGCACCACGCGTTCGGCCAGGCCGGCGCTGACGTAGACGCCGCCGGCGGCGACCTTGCGCACCGCGGCCAGCAACTCGGCGGACGCGCTGTCCTTGGTCAGGTAGCCGTTGGCGCCGGCCTTGAACGCGCGCAGCGCGTACTGCTCCTCGGCGTGCATGCTCAGCACCAGCATCGCCACCGACGGATAGTCGGCCTTCACGCGACGGATCAGCTCGAGCCCGGACATGCCCGGCATCGACAGGTCGACGATGGCCAGGTCGAAGTGCTGGCGGCGCAGGCACTCGAGCGCCTGGAACCCGGTACCGGCCTCGGTGATGGCCCATTCGCCGGCGAGCGGCTCGAGGATGCGCTTGAGCCCCTCGCGCACGATGGTGTGGTCGTCGACCATCAACAGGCCGAGCGGCGCCGCGGCGGGCCGGCTCGTCATGGCGTGACCGTCGCGGGCTGGCCGGCCTTGCCGGGCGCCGCCGGCAGGCGCACCACGAGGCGTCCGCCGCCATCACCGGGCAGGTTGCCGATCTCGATCTGGCCGCCGAACATGATGGCGCGTTCGCGGATTCCCATCAGGCCGTGCGAGCCGTCGCGATGCATCGACTGCTCCGAGAAACCGACGCCGTTGTCCTGCACCGTGAGGACGATCTCGTCGCCGACGTGCTGGATGTCGATGCGCACTTCGGTGGCGCGGGCGTGGCGCGCGATGTTGGTCAGCGCCTCCTGCACCATGCGGTACAGCGCGATCGTCGCGGCCTCGCCGATCGGCGGGTCGGTCTCGCCCAGTCGCAGCTTGATCTCGATGCCCATGCGGCGCGCCGAGTCGTGCGCCAGCGACTCGATCGCCGCGTTCAGGCCGAGTTCGTCGAGCATCAGCGGGCGCAGGTCGGCGGCGATGCGGCGCACCGAGGCCACGGTCTCGTCGACCATGCCGATCATGCCGGTGATGCGCGCCTGCAGCGCCTGCGGCAGCGACGCCTGGCCCAGGCTCGACAACTCCATCTTCAGCGCCGTCAGCCACTGGCCGAGCTCGTCGTGCAGTTCGCGCGAGATGCGGCGACGCTCGTCCTCGCGGGCGTCGACCAGGTTGGCCGACAGGCGCCGCAGCTCGCGCCGCGAGCGCTCGAGTTCGCGCTTCTCGCGGCTGCGCTCGGTGACGTCGGCGATGACCATCTGCACTGCAGTGCGGCCGTGGTCGGGCAGCCCGGCGATGGCGATCTCGACGTCGCGCAGCGTGCCGTCCAGCCGCGCGATGCGTTCGCTGACGATCGGCACCGGCGCGTCGCCGGCCAGCGCCAGCGCCACCTTGTGCCGCACCGATCGATGCGACTCGGGCTGCAGCAGCGAGTAGATCGAGCGACCCACCAGCACGCCGGCGTCGCCGGCGCCGAACAGCGCCGCGCAGGCACGGTTGGCGAACACGATGCGCTCGGCGTCGGTGATCCAGATCGCGATCGGCGCCAGCTCGAAGATGGCGAGCATGCGTTTCTTCAGCGCATCGAGTTCGGCCTTCAGCCCCTGCTCCTCGCTCAGGTCGCGCAGCAGGATGGTGAAGTAGTGGCGCTGGCCGAACTCCCCGGCCACGTCGAGTCGCGAGATCGACGCCTCGGCGGGAAACTCCTCGCCGCTGGCGCGCAGCCCGACGATCGGCTCGCGCGCGGCCACGCGCAGCTCTGGCACCCCCGAGGCGGCGAACTCGCGCATGTGTCGGTCGTGCGCGGCGTGGAAGCGTGGCGGGATGAAGCGTGTCACCGGGCTGCCCAGCGCCTCGGCGGCGCTGCAACCGAACATGCGCTGCGCAGCCGGGTTGATCATCACGATGCGCTGCTCGACGTCGACCGTGACGATGGCCTCGAGCGCGGCGTGGATGACGCTGCCCGAGGCCGCCTCGAACGGGCCGGGCAGGGCAGCGGCCGCGGGCAGACCCGTCACCGCCACGCCCTCGGCCGGCACCGTGCGGCCACTCCTGGCGACGGCCACCCGCGCGTTGCCGGGTCGGCACTGCCGAACGCGCAACGCCGGGGCAACCCGGACTCCCGCCAGGCCGCCGTCGATCCACCATGTCGCATCAGCCAATGATGCGGCTGCGCGCTGTGGATTGCAAACCGTCAGCGCGTCGCCGACGACCTCTGACGTCGACCGGGTTCGACGCAGGTCAACGAATCGTCTGATCGGCGCTGCACGTCAACCGGGGGCCAGACGCGCCCTCGCCCCGGCCCGCGAGCGGGGCGAGCACGACCCCATCCCTGGCGCGTGCTCGGGCCACGGTCGGGCTGGGGCGGCGAGACGCGGCGCAGCCGGGCGGCCGCGCCGATCAGGGCGAGGCATTCACGCAATCGGCAGGCGCTTGGACGAGGTGGTCGTCTTCTTCGGCAGCGTGAGTTCGAGGATGCCGTCCTTGTACTTGGCGCTGGACTTGGCTTCGTCGACGTCCATCGCCAGCGTGAAGCTGCGGCTGGCGTATCCGTACTGGCGTTCCGAGCGCACGACGCGGTTGCCCTCCTTCTCCTGCTTGGCCTGCTTGACTTCGGCGCTCAGCGTCACCTGGTTGCCGTCGATGCGCACGTCGATGTCCTCCTTGTTCACGCCGGGGATCTCGGCCTTGACGGTGTAGTTGCCGTCACCCTCGACGACGTCGAGCTTGATCTGCGGCGCCCGCGCGGCGAGGTCGGCGCGCCAGGGACGCAGCAGTCCGCGGAACATGTCGTCGATCGGTTCCATTGCAAACAGATCGTTCACACGCAGGTCGTTCATGGCTTGACTCCTTGGGTTGAATGGACCGGCCGCGACGCCGCCATGGGCGACGACGCGCAGGAAGAATTCTTCGGCCGGGCCGACGCCGGTGATTGAGTCTGAGCAACCCACGAAGGCTCGCTGCATTCGGAAAAGTCCGATTTCGGCACCGGAGCATTCCGGCTGGGCGGCGCAGACGCCGACGCCAAGTCGGCTGCGCCGCCGATAGCCAGGTCCGGCCGCTTGCAGCAAGCTTCAGGCGGGCACGGGTTCCGCACAAAGTCGAAGCGACCAGGAGATCGATGATGAGCCATGCGATGCACCTGCGCGAAGCGCAGCCGCAAGTCCTGCGCGAAGCGCAGCCGCAAGTCCTGCGCGAGGCGCAGCCGCAACTGATGCGCGATGCGCAGTCTCAAGTCCCGCGCGAAGCGCAGCCCCGTGACCAGCGCGACACGCCGGGCCGATCCGCCGACGCCGGCCCGCCGTGGAGCAGCGGCGGGCACAGCTGCCTGGCCGACCTGCTCGGCCTGATGGGCGGCCAGGTCGACGACGCGCGGCTCGAGCCGCGGCTGCCGGTCGCGCTGCGCCGCGTGCACTCGGGCGAGATGCTGTTCCACGAGGGGGCGCCGGCGGAGGCGATCTACTTCGTCCGTGCCGGCACCTTCAAGACCTTCCGCACCGCCGAGGACGGCTACGAGCAGGTGCTGGGCTTCTGCGGCCGCGCCGAGCTGCTCGGCTTCGACGCCATCAGCCTGGGCTGCCATCCGACGGCGGCCATCGCCCTCGAGGACTCGAGCGTCTATGCGATCCTGGTGGCCGACCTGTTCGACCTCGGCCAGCGCCTTCCGGCGCTCGACCACGTCGTGCACCGTGCCGTCAGCGACGCGCTGACCCGGCGCGGCGAGCTGGCCGATCTGATGGCGGCGGTGGCGGCCGAGGTGCGGCTGGCGCGCTTCCTGATGCAGCTCTCGCAGCGCATGACGGCGTGCGGCCAGTCGCCGCGGCGCTTCCACCTGCGCATGAGCCGGCGCGACATCGCCAGCCACCTCGGCGTGGCGCACGAGACCGTCAGCCGCTCGTTCGGCGCGCTGGCGGGCTGGGGCTTCGTCCGCGTCGAGAACCGCGAGGTCGAGATCGTCGACATGGACGGGCTGCGGACGCTGGCGCGCAGTACGCGCCGCCAGGTCGACGAGCCCGATTGCCGGCCGGCGCACGGCCTCCACACGATGCCCGCCGCGGCGTACGCCACGCAGTGGACTGCCATGCCTGCGGCGGCGATCCAGCACGCCTCGTAGCGGCCGGCCCCGTCCGCGACCCCGGCGGCCCGATCGTGGCGCCGCGACGGCGGGTTGCGCCGAACGGCCGCGCGCCGGATGCGCGGTTGCGGCAAGGCCGGCGCCAACACGCCAGGCGTTGAGCAGGCTCAGCGCCCGAAGCATGCAGGCGCGCACGATCGACGCTGACGACTCGGGCGGCCGGTGCACGCCGGCGCCGGAGCCGGGTCCGCAGCGACCGGTTCAGTGTCGACCGCATGACCGGACGACGCTGCCGCCGGCCGAGCCGCGGCCTGCCACCCTCGACCGGATGAAGAAGATGGACTCGTCGACCGCCCCGCCCGCGCTGCTCCCCGACGGCGTCATCGCGCTGGTGCCGATGCGCAACGTGGTGCTCTTTCCGCACGTGCTGATGCCGATCAGCGTCGGCCGTGCCAAATCGATCGCCGCGGTGCGGCACGCGCTGCAGAGCGGCCAGCCGCTGGGCATCGTGATGCAGCGCGATGCGCAGGTCGATGATCCGGGGCGCGAAGCGCTGTGCGACGTCGGCACGCTGGCCAAGGTGGTGCAGCACGTCGGCGCCGACGAGCAGTTGCACCACGCGGTGTGCCAGGGCCTGGCGCGCTTTCGCATCGTCGAGCTGGTCGAGGGCCATGCGTTCCTGGCCGCGCGCATCGAGCGCGTCGACGAGCCGGCCGAGGTCTCCACCGAAGCCGAGGCGCTGGGGCTGCAGTTGCGCGAGCGCACGGTGGAGATCCTGTCGCTGCTGCCCGGCGTGCCGGCCGAACTCGCGCACGCGCTGCAGGCCACGCGCGCGCCGGCGCAGCTGGCCGACATCGTCGCCAGCCTGGTCGACGCCGAGGTGGCCGAGAAGCAGATGCTGCTCGAGACCGTCAACACCGAGGAGCGGCTGCGCAAGGTGCTGCAGATCCTGTCGCGGCGCATCGAGGTGCTGCGCCTGTCGCAGGAGATCGGCGAGCGCACCAAGGAGCAACTCGACGACCGGCAGCGCAAGTTCCTGCTGCGCGAGCAGTTGAAGACGATCCAGAAGGAGCTCGGCGAGGGCGGCGAGAACGAGGAGGACGTCAGGCAGCTCGACGCGGCGATCGCCAAGGCCGGCATGCCGGCCGAGGTCGAGACGCATGCGCGCAAGGAACTCGACCGGCTGCGCCGCATCCCCGATGCGTCGGGCGAATACTCGATGCTGCGCACCTGGCTCGAGTGGATGACCGAGCTGCCGTGGTCGGCGCCGCCCGAGTCGCCGGTGGACCTGGCGCAGGCGCGCGCCGTCCTCGAGGCCGACCACCACGGCCTCGAGCGCGTCAAGCAGCGCATCGTCGAGTTCCTCGCGGTGCACAAGCTCAACCCGCAGGGACGCTCGCCGATCCTGTGCTTCGTCGGCCCGCCCGGCGTCGGCAAGACCTCGCTCGGCCAGAGCATCGCGCGCGCGCTCGGGCGGCCGTTCGTGCGCGTCTCGCTCGGCGGCGTGCACGACGAGGCCGAGATTCGCGGCCACCGCCGCACCTACATCGGCGCGCTGCCGGGCAACATCGTGCAGGGGCTGCGCAAGGCCGGCGCGCGCCACTGCGTGATGATGCTCGACGAGGTCGACAAGCTCTCGGCCAGCGCGCACGGCGATCCGTCGGCAGCGCTGCTCGAGGTGCTCGACCCGGAGCAGAACTCGACCTTCCGCGACAACTACCTCGGCCTGCCGTTCGACCTGAGCCGGGTCGTCTTCATCGCCACCGCCAACGTGCTCGACAACGTCCCGGCACCGGTGCGTGACCGCATGGAGGTGATCGAGCTGCCCGGCTACACGCAGGAAGAGAAGCTGCAGATCGCCAGGACCTACCTGGTGCCGCGCCAGCGCACGGCCAATGGCCTGCGCGACGACCAGTGCGAGCTCGCCGACGCTGCCCTGCGCGAGATCGTCGCCAGCTACACGCGCGAGGCCGGCGTGCGCCAGCTCGAGCGCGAGATCGGGCGCGTGATGCGGCACGTGGCGATGCAGGTCGCCTCGGGCGAGGCCGCCAACGTGCGCGTCGGCGCCGCCGATCTCGACGTCCTGCTCGGTGCCGCGAAGTTCGAGCACGAGACCGCGCTGCGCAGCAGCCTGCCGGGGGTGGCGACCGGGCTGGCCTGGACGCCGGTGGGCGGCGACATCCTGTTCATCGAGGCCACCCGTGTGCCCGGCAGCGGCCGGCTGATCCTGACCGGCCAGCTCGGCGACGTGATGAAGGAGAGCGCGCAGGCGGCGCTGACGCTGGTGAAGTCGCGTGCCGTCGACCTGCACCTGCCCGACGGTGCCTTCGAAGGCGTCGACGTTCACGTGCACGTGCCGGCCGGTGCGATTCCCAAGGACGGCCCGAGCGCGGGCGTGGCGATGTTCATGGCGCTGGCCTCGTTGTTCACCGACCGCGCGGTGCGCTTCGACACCGCAATGACGGGCGAGATCAGCCTGCGCGGGCTGGTGCTGCCGGTGGGTGGGATCAAGGAAAAGGTGCTGGCCGCGCAGCGCGCGGGCGTACGCACGGTCCTGCTGCCGGCACGCAACGAGCGCGACCTGCGCGACGTTCCGGAATCGGCGCGCGCGGCGCTGCGCTTCGTCTGGCTGGACACGATCGACGACGCCATCGGTGCCGCGCTCGTGACCGGCGGCAAGGTCGCGCTGCGCGCCGGTTTCGAGCTCGTCTGAAGCCGGCCATGCCCTGGACCGCGATGCACTTCCCGGTGGCGATGCGCCGCCTCGACGAGGCCACGCGCGACAAGGCAGTCGAGATCGCCAACGCGCTGCTCGACGAGGGCATGGACGAAGGCCGCGCGATCCGCATCGCGATTGCCAAGGCCAGGCAGTGGATCGGGCGCCACGGCGAAGGCGGGCCGCGGGCGCTGCGACGCGACGGCGCGTGAGCCGGCCGCTGGCGCTGGCGGGCGCTGCCGGTTCTCTCCTGATGCCGTTCTATTCGGCCTATCCGTTCGTCGGACAGGTCTTCGTGCTGATGGCCTTTGTGGCTGTTGTGCTCGGCACGCTCGGCAATGTCGTGGGCGCGCGGCCCCTATTTCAC
>JBBIPS010000131.1:0-7798 GCA_037442725.1 Burkholderiales bacterium
CAATGCCATCCACAGCGGATGTTCCTCTTTGCACGCCGTGCACCATGAGGCGAAGACGTTGACGACCGAGACCTCGCCGCGCAGGTCGGTGCTGGCCAGGCCCAGCGTGCGCCCCTGTACCGGCGGCAGCTTGAAGTTCGGCACCGGCTTGCCGAGCAGCGGCGACGGCACCAGGCGTGGGTCGAGCGTCAGCCCGACGCCGAGGAAGACGCCGATCAACACGAAGATCACCAGCGGCAGCAGGTAAGGTGATCGCTTGCCGGCCTTGGGCACCGCCGACGCGGCGCCGGCCGCGTCGGGCCCGGCCGAGGCGGTGGCCCCGGCGAAGCGAGGTTTCAATGCATCTGTCATGACGGTTTCCTGCAAGTGATTGTCTCGGACATCGTGCCAGGCGGTGGGCCGGGACAGGTTTCGGGGGTGTCATACCCAACGGCGCGATCGACGCGTGTCATGCGGGCAGCGCCGGCCGCCGCGGCGACGCCTTGGGCCGGACCGCCGGGTCGGCGGCGGGCCCGGCGGGCGGATCAACGCAGTATTCGACCCAGCACCAGGAATCGTGGCGCGCGTGTGAACGCTGCGGCATCCGGTCTTGCCTGCGGCAACGCCGGTGCGGCCGGCGGCCAGGCGACGAGGTCTGCCAGCGCCGGCCCGGGCTGGGGGCTCTGCACCGGGGCGTCGACGGCCGGGCTCGGATCCGTCGGCAGGACCACCGAGGCGCAGACCTCGGCGCTGCAGGCGTCGTGATGGTCGACTCCATGCAGGCACGACGGCATCGCGTGGTGCGCACAGGGCGCCGCGCCGGTACAGGTGCCGACCGATGCCGACGCCGGCGCGACCCAGATGAACGCGCCGAACACGCACGCGAGCAGCCGCAGGATCCATGCGCGAACGGTGCCGGATTGCCTCGTGACCATGCCGGGCAGTCTAGACAATTGCGGACGTCGCAACCTGATGCAGGTCAATTCGGCGCGATCCAGTCGACGCGATTCAGGCGTGCCGCCGGCCTGGTCGGCGCACGACTGTCAGGCCGGCGCCGGGTCGCCCTCCGGTTGGCCCGACCCGCGCAGCGGGCGGGCCCGACGCAGCCTGTCCGACCGCCTCGGTGCAGTCGTTGACGCTGGATTCGGCAGTTGACCGCTTGCCTTCCCAGGCAACACCGCGTGAGTGCTGGGTTTCGACGTCACGCGGACGGTCGTCGATGGGGGGGGGGAGCGCTGCGCGCCCGACGGTCGCATCCAGGTTGAACTGATGCCCCTGATCAACGTCGACAGGGCGGCGCGGAACGTGACGGTGGACGCGCCGAAGGGCAGAGGGTGTTCACGCTGCATCCGTTGCACCGTGCCGCGGATGTCGCTGACCTGCGCGCTGTCGTGGCGCGCACTGCGCTGCGGTCAGGTCGTGCGCCTGCGGTAGGTCACGAAGTCGAAGTCGAAGTCGTTCGGTGGCGCGGCGTGATGACGCTCGCGACAGGTCTCGACGAACTCGTTTCGCGGCCAGACCGGGAAGTGGGCGTCGCCCGCGAAATCGGCGTCGATCTCGGTCAGCACCAGCTCGTCCGCGCGCGGTAGCGCGGCGGCGTAGAGCCCGGCGCCGCCGATCACGAACACGCGCGGTGCTGCGTTCGTGGCGTCGGTCGGGAGCGCGGCAGCCGCCGCGGCGAGCGCGTCGTCCAGGTCGTGCGCCACGACGGCGCCAGGCGCGGCCCAGCCGGGGTGGCGTGTGACGACGATGTTGGTGCGCCCCGGCAGCGGGCGAAAGCGTTCCGGCAGCGACTCCCAGGTCCTGCGCCCCATGACTACCGGGCAGCCCAGCGTCTGCGTGCGGAAGTGGCGCCCGTCCTCGGGCAGCCGCCACGGCAGTCGGTTGGCGTGGCCGATGACGCCGTGGCGCGCGACCGCGGCGATCAACGCGACCCGGGGCATCCCGCTCGGCATCGGCGGCCGACGCTCAGACGGCGACCGGCGCCTTGATCGCCGGGTGGTGCTGGTAGTCGACGAATTCGAAGTCGTCGACGTCGTAATCGAAGATCGACGCCGGCCTGCGCCTGATGGCCAGCCGCGGGTAGGGGTGCGCGGCGCGGGCGAGCTGCGTGCGCACCTGCTCGAAGTGGTTGTTGTAGAGGTGGCAGTCGCCGCCGGTCCAGATGAAGTCGCCGACGTCCAGATCGCACTGCTGCGCCAGCATGTGCGTCAGCAACGCGTAGCTGGCGATGTTGAACGGCACGCCGAGGAAGATGTCGGCGCTGCGCTGGTAGAGCTGGCAGGAGAGCTGGCCGCGGCCGCCCGGCGCAGTGGCCGGCGCGACGTAGAACTGGAACAGCGCGTGGCACGGCTGCAGCGCCATCTCGGACAACTCGGCGACGTTCCACGCGCTGACGATGATGCGGCGCGAATCGGGGTTGGTCTTCAATTGCCGCACGACCTCGGCGATCTGGTCGATGTGGCCGCCGCCGGGCGTCGGCCAGCTGCGCCACTGCACGCCGTAGACGGGGCCGAGATCGCCGTCGGGCCGCGCCCATTCGTCCCAGATCGTGCAGCCATGGTCGTGCAGCCACTTGACGTTGCGCTCGCCGCGCAGGAACCACAGCAGCTCGACGATGATGCTGCGCACATGCACCTTCTTGGTCGTGACGAGCGGGAAGCCCTCGCGCAGGTCGAAGCGCATCTGGTGGCCGAACACGCTGCGCGTGCCGGTGCCGGTGCGGTCGCCCTTGGCCACGCCGTGTTCGAACACATGGCGCATCAAGTCTTCGTATTGGTGGCGCACGGGGCGGGCGGGGGTCACGTCAAGATCCTTCGGACAGCGTGTCGGGTGCACCCCGCAGGCCGGACACCGGCGCGCGCCGCAGCGGCACCACGACGCGGGTCGAGAGCGCAACGATGCGGTCGGTGTGCGCGGCAGCCAGGCAAGTGGCGAGCCAGGACGCACCAGCGTCGCGGCAGCGGCGGCATGCGCGGCTCGTCGGGGAGGCGCATGGATTATGCCGGTCGCTGTCGCGCGCCGGCGGCGCTGCCGAAGGTGGCGTCGCTGGCCGGATCCGTCGCCGCATCGCTCTCGAGCCCGAACTGCATCGCCGCCAGCCGCGCGTACAGCCCGCCGCGTGCCACCAGCTCGTCATGGCGGCCGACATCGACGATCCGGCCGGCCTCCATCACGACGATTCGGTCGGCCCTCAGCACGGTGGCCAGGCGGTGCGCGATGACGATCGTGGTGCGGTCGCTCATCGCCGCTTCGAGTGCGGCCTGCACCATGCGCTCGCTCTCGGCGTCCAGGGCGCTGGTGGCCTCGTCAAGCAGCAGCAGCGGCGGGTTCTTCAGCATCGCACGGGCGATGCTGATGCGCTGGCGCTGCCCGCCCGACAGGCGCACGCCGCGCTCGCCGAGGAAGGTGCGGTAGCCCTCGGGCAGCGCGCTGATGAACTCGTGCGCGAAGGCGGCGCGCGCGGCGGCGACGACTTCTTCGTCGCCGGCCTCGGGGCGGCCGTAGCGGATGTTCTCGAGCGCACTGGTCGAAAAGATCGTCGAGTCCTGCGGCACGATGCCGATGCGCTGGCGCAGCGCGGCGAGCGAGACCTCATTCAGCGCGACGCCGTCGACGTGGATGCTGCCCGTCTGCGCATCGTAGAAGCGCAGCAGCAACTGCAGCACCGTGCTCTTGCCGGCGCCGCTCGGGCCGACCAGCGCCACCGTCTCGCCCGCCGCCACCGTCAGGTTGAAGTCGCGCAGCGCGGCCGGTGTCGGCCGCGACGGGTAGTGGAAACCGACGCCCGCGAACGCCACCGCCGAGCCGCCGCGCGCCGGCGGCAGCGGCTTCGGCGTGGCCGGGTCGCGCACCGGCGAGCGCGCGGCGAGCAGCTCCATCAGCCGCTCGGTGGCGCCGGCGGCGCGCAGCAGGTCGCCGTACACCTCCGACAGCACCGCGACGCTGCTGACCAGGATGATCACCAGCACCACCGTCTGGCCCAGGTGGCCGGCGCTGATGTCGCCGCGCAGCACCGCCTGCGTGCCCTGGTACAGCCCCCACAGCAGCGCACCGAAGGTGGCGGTGATGATGAACGCCACCAGCATCGCGCGCACGCGGTTGCGTCGGCGCGCGGTGTCGAACGCGCTCTCGGTGGCGGCATTGAAGCGCGCCGCCTCGCGCGACTCCTGCACGTAGCTCTGCACGACGGGGATGGCGTTGAGCACCTCGCCGGCGATGGCACTCGAATCGGCGACGCGGTCCTGGCTGCTGCGGCTCAGGCGTCGCACGCGGCGGCCGAAGTACAGGCTCGGCAGCACCACCAGCACCAGGATGCCCAGCACCTGCGTCATCACGTACGGGTTGGTGAAGATCAGCATCAGCAGCGCGCCGATGCCCATCACCGCGTTGCGCAGCCCCATGCTGAGCGACGAGCCGACCACCGTCTGCACCAGCGTCGTGTCGGTGGTCAGGCGGCTGAGCACCTCGCCCGACGCGGTGGTCTCGAAGAACTCGGGGCTTTGCCGCACGACGTGTGCGTAGACGGCGTTGCGCAGGTCGGCGGTGACGCGCTCGCCGAGCCAGCTCACCATGTAGAAGCGCAGCGACGAGAACAGCCCGAGCGCGGCGCCGACCGCGAACAGTGCGACGAAGTGCCCGCGCAGCGCCATCACCCGCGCTGCCGGGTCGGCGGCAACGACGCCCTGGTCGATGAGCGACTTCAGCGCCACCGGGAACACCAGCGTGCTCGCCGCCGCCAGCACCAGGAACAGCAGCGCCAGCGCGATGCGACCGCGGTAGGGGCGCAGGAAGGGCAGCAACCCGGCGAGCGAGCGCGGCGTCACGGCGGCGGGGCGGGCAGGCGCTGCGGACATGTTCCCAGTGTAGAGGCGCGCTCCGGCGCGATACCCCGGCGGCGACGCAGGACGCGCGATCGGCGCAAATCACACGTTCCGGCCTCCCTCCTTCGGGGGTCAGGGGCTGTCGATGGTCGGCCTTTGTGATGCAATCGGCTGGCATCGCACCCGCCACCTGTCATGAAGCCCGCGGATCTCGACGACTCACCTGGCCAGGGTGCCGCCCCGCGGCGCAGGTGGCAGCGGCTGGCGCATCTGCCGCAGCGCGCGCAGTTCCTGCTGTTCGCCGCGGTCGCGGTGCTGGTCGCTGCCGGTGCAGGTCATGCGTTGCTCGGCTGGCTCGGTTGCGGTGCGCCCTGGACCGGCGCGCTGATCGGCGCGCTCGCGGCGCTGGGCGTCATGGCGCTGCTCGGCCTGCTCGCGCGCTTCGGCAGCGTGCGCTGGATCGCGCTTGCCGGGCGGCCCGATGCGCACGCAGACGGCGTCGTCGGCGATGGCGCGATCCAGGCCGCCTCGCGCGATGCGTTGACCGGCGCCTACACGCAGGCGTTCTTCGTCGCCGCGGCCGATCGCGAGTGGGCGCGCCTGCGCCGCCTGGGCGAGGACGCGGCACTGCTGATGGTCGACGTCGACCGGTTCCAGGCGCTCAACGACGCGCACGGCCGCGCCTGTGGCGATGCGATGCTGCTCGAGGTCACGCGGCAGACCTGCACCACGCTGCGGCCGTACGACCTGCTGGCGCGCTTCGACGGTGGCGTGCTGGTGAACTACCTGCCGCACACCGATCCGCTCGGCGCACTCGACGTCGCCGAGCGCATCCGCGAGCGCGTCGCCGCGCTGCGACTGGCCTGGAATGGCCGCGCGGTCGGCGCCACTGTCAGCGTCGGTGCCGCCACCATCGGCGCCGCTCACGACTCGATCGAGTCGGTGATCGCCGAGGCCGGCGCGGCGCTGCGCGAGGCCAAGGCGGCGGGGCGCAACTGCGTCCGCACCGCGCCGACGCCGCCCAGGCGCAGCGGCGAGACGACCCCGGTCATCTCGAGGTAGCCCAGGCCGAGGCGCGCGCCGCGCGTCGCGGCCGTGCCGGCGGCCTGGCGCAATTCGGCCAGGCCCTCCCAGTACACCGCACCGGTGCTGGCGCGGCTGTCGAGTTCCTGCGCGTCGAGCAGCGCCTCGAGCTCGAACTCGCCCGCCGGTGTGGCGATGCGCCAGCGCACCGGGTAGCGCGCGCCCGACGCGGGGCTGGTCCAGTGGCGCAGCGGCGTGAAGCGCAGCTCGTCGGCAGCGAAGTCGCGCACCGCGCCCCCGCGCGGACGATGGCTGCCGCCGGCCCAGGCGACGCTGCCGTCGGCACGCCGCAGCCTGAACGCGGTGAGTGCGCCGCCGTCGGCCAGGTTGATGCCGAGCCAGTCCCAGCCCACCGCGTCGCTCGGCAGCAATTCGTCGCTCCACTCGTGGTCGAGCCAGGCGGTGCCGGCAAGCCTGCGCCTGCGGGCGTCGAGCGTCAGGTCGGCGCTGACGGCAAGCTGCGGCTGCGAGTAGTAGTGGCTCGCCTGCCCGGGCAGCGGGCCTTTGCGGGAATGGCCGGCAGCGCCCTGCAGCAGGATCGGCTGCGTGGCGCGCAGCGTCAGGTCGAGCGTGAAGCCGGCCTCGGGCGCGGCCAGGCGCGCGTGCCAGAGGCTGCCATCGTCGTCGCGCGCCGTGGCGGTGGCTCGAGGTTGCGCCGCGAGTCGGCCATCGCCTCGCCTCAGCCGCCACGCGCCGAGCACGACATCGGCGTCGTCGCGCGCCGCGTGGGACTCGGGTTGGCGTGCATCGCCGGACCAGCGTGCGATGCGCTGCGCGCTGCGATGGCGCCCCGCGCCGATGTCGCTGACGGCAGCGTGCGCGAACAGCAATTGGCGCGGCGCGAAGCGGCCGGGCAGATCCGTGGCCAGACCGGTGCGGCTGCGGAAGAACGTCAACTGGAAGCCGATCGGCGCGGCATCGGCGGTCGCTGTCAACCACCCGGTGGCATACCACCACTCGATGCGTGCACCGGCATGCGCGCCGTGGTCGCGCGGGAAGCGCAGCGCGCGGCGCGCGTCGATGCGGTCGTCGGCGGCGGCCGCGTCCGCGGATGCCGCATCGGGCGCGGATCGAGCGGGCGGTGCGGGCGCAGCGGCTGGCGGTACCGTTGCAGGCCCGGCCTTCACGCCCCAGTGCGGCGCCGCCAGCCCGGCCCACAGCAGGCAGCGCCGGCGCAGTCCGCTCACCAGTCCTCCTTCACCGCCAGCACTGCCTGGCGCGACGCCGCGCGCCGTGCGCTCCAGGCCGCGGTGGCGGCACCGGCGGCGAGCATCGCGCCGGCCAGCAGCGCGAGCCTGATCACCGGCAAGTGCAGCGGCATGCTCCAGTGGAAGCTCTGCGGATTCACGACGTCGACCAGCACGACGGCGATCATCAGGCCGAGGCCGACGCCGACGGCGCAGCCGGCCAGCACCCAGGCGCCGGTCTCGAGCGTCACGAGCCGGGTGACCTGGCGCCGCGTCAGCCCGAGGTGGGCGAGCAAGCCGAATTCCTTGCGCCGCGCCAGCACCTGCGCCGACAAGCCCGCCGCGACGCCGACCAGCCCGACCGCGATCGCCACCGCCTGCAGGTACTGCGTGACGGCGAAGCTGCGGTCGAAGATCGCCAGCGAGCTGCGCCGCAGTTCGGCCGTGCTGGCCGTTTCCAGCGGCAGGTCGGGCCCGGCCAGCGCGCGCAGCCGCTGCACCACGTCGCCCGGCGCCGCGCCGGGCGCCAGCCAGAGCGCGAGGTCGTTGACGCGGGTGTCGCCGGTCAGGCGTCGGTAGTCGGCGGCGTCGATCGCGATGGCGCCGAACTGCCGCGCGTAGTCGCGCCAGACGCCGCGCACGCGGGCTAGCGGCGCCGCGCCGGCCAGCGGCAGGCGCAGCACGTCGCCCGGCGCCAGCCGGTAGATCGCCGCCGCCGGTTCACTC
>JBBIPS010000132.1:0-7780 GCA_037442725.1 Burkholderiales bacterium
AAATACGAGATCCCGTATCAGGTGAACAAGAAGACGCTGCAGGAGCGCATCGCCGAACTCGTGCACGAGAAGAAGATCGAGGGCATCAGCCACATCCAGGACGAGTCCGACAAGTCGGGCATGCGCGTCGTCATCGAGTTGAAGCGCGGTGAAGTGCCCGAGGTGGTGCTCAACAACCTGTACAAGCAGACCCAGCTGCAGGACACCTTCGGCATCAACATGGTGGCGCTGATCGACGGCCAGCCCCGGTTGTGCAACCTCAAGATGCTGCTCGAGATCTTCCTCGAGCACCGCCGCGAGGTGGTCACGCGGCGAACCGTGTACGAGTTGCGCAAGGCGCGCGAGCGCGGCCACGTCCTCGAGGGCCTGGCAGTGGCGCTGGCCAACATCGACGAGTTCATCGCCACCATCAAGAACTCGCCGACGCCGCCGGTGGCCAAGGCCGCGCTGATGGGCACGAGCTGGGACTCGCCCCTGGTGCGCGAAATGCTCGTGCGCGCCGAGGGCGAAACGCCCGGCGGCCGCGTCGCCTATCGGCCGGCAGGGCTGCCCGGCTCGTACGGGCTGCAGGACGACGGCCGGTACCGTCTGTCCGACGACCAGGCCGGCGAGATCCTGCAGATGCGCCTGCAGCGCCTGACCGGGCTCGAGCAGGACAAGATCATCGGCGAGTACAAGGAAGTGATGGCCCAGATCGCCGACCTGCTCGACATCCTGGCGCGGCCGGAGCGCGTCACGGCCTTGATCGCCGACGAACTGGTCGCACTGAAGACCGAGTTCGGCAGCAGCAAACTGGCGGCGCGGCGCAGCCTCATCCAGCACGACGTGCAGGAGCTCGGCACCGAGGATCTGATCGCGCCGACGGACATGGTGGTCACGCTCAGCCACACCGGCTACGTCAAGAGCCAGCCGCTGGCCGAATACCGGGCGCAAAAGCGCGGCGGGCGCGGCAAGCAAGCGACGCAGACCAAGGAAGACGACTGGATCGACCAGCTCTTCATCGCCAACACGCACGACTGGATCCTTTGCTTCTCCGACCGCGGCCGTGTCTACTGGATCAAGGTCTGGGAGGTGCCGCAAGGCACACGCGCCTCGCGCGGCAAGCCGATCGTCAACATGTTCCCGCTGCAGGCAGGCGAGAAGGTCACCGTGGTGCTGCCGCTCACCGGCGAGTTCCGCAGCTTCCCGGCCGATCACTTCATCTTCATGGCCACCGCGCTGGGCACCGTCAAGAAGACGGCGCTCGACGAGTTCAGCAACCCGCGCAAGGCCGGCATCATCGCAGTCGACCTCGACGCGGGCGACCACCTGATCGGCGCGGCGCTCACCGACGGGCATCACGACGTGATGCTGTTCTCCGACGGCGGCAAGGCGGTGCGCTTCGATGAGGACGACGTGCGGCCCATGGGCCGCCAGGCGCGCGGCGTGCGCGGCATGATGCTCGAGGACGGCCAGAGCGTGATCGCGATGCTGGTGGCAGAGCAGGACGACGCGCTCGACGCCGAGCCGATCAGCGTGCTGTGCGCCACCGAGAACGGCTACGGCAAGCGCACCTCGATCGTCGAGTACACGCGCCACGGCCGCGGCACCAAGGGCATGATCGCGATCCAGCAGAGCGAACGCAACGGCAAGGTCGTGGCCGCCACGCTGGCGCGTCCCGGCGACGAGATCATGCTGATCACCGACAAGGGCGTGCTGGTGCGCACGCGCGTCTCCGAGATCCGCGAACTCGGCCGCGCCACCCAGGGCGTGACGCTGATCGCACCGGACGACGGCGCCCGGCTCTCGGGCCTGCAGCGCATCGTCGAGAACGACGCCAACGACGATGCCAGCGGCACCGAAGCTGCCGATCCGGACACCCCCAACCAGGACACTCCATGACCCTGATCCGCTTGTTCACCGCGGCTGCGCTGGTCGCCACCGGCGGCGTCTGCGCCGCCCAGGTCGCCAGTGCACCGGCGAAGAAAGAGCTCGTGCAGAAGATCGTCCAGCTGCAGCAGAGCGGTGTCGACAACGTGGCACGCGGCCTGGCCGAGCAGTCGGTGGCGCCGCTGGCCCAGCAGGCCGGCGCGGTGCTGCAAGCCAGGATCGCACCCGGAGAGCGCGAAGCCGTGGCGCGCGACATCCAGGCCGAGTTCAAGAAGTACGGCGACGACGTGGTGCCGACCCTGCAGCAGCACGCGCAGAGGCTGGCACCCGCCACCTTGGGACCGATGCTCGAAGAGCGGCTCTCCGAGGATGAGTTGAAGCAGGTGCTGGCACTGCTCGAGTCGCCGGCCTACCGCAGGTACCAGCAGCTGGCCCCGGAGATGCAGAAGGCGCTGACCGAGAAACTGGTGGCCGAAACGCGCGCGCAGGTCGAGCCCAAGCTCAAGGCACTGCAGGACACGATCGCCAGACGCCTCGGCCTACCCGCCCCCAGCGCGGCCGCGGCAGCGCGCAAGGCCAGCGGTGCAGCGCCCAAGCTCGGCGCGCCGACGCCGAAGAAGTGACGGCAGCGCAGGTGCCCGGCCCTCAGCCGCCGAAACCAAGCGAGCACGATGGCTGAGCTCACGCCTGCACCGGGCACGCCACCCGAACTGGCCGCGCTGCGCGAGCGCATCGACCGCCTCGACCACGAGCTGCTCGAACTGCTCAATCGACGCGCCGAACTGGCGCTGCAGGTCGGCGAGATCAAGAAACGCGAAGGCTCGGTGGTCTTCCGCCCCGAGCGCGAAGCCCAGGTCATCGACGGCCTGAAGGCCGTCAACCGCGGGCCGCTCGACAGCAGGAGCGTGGCGCCGATCTGGCGCGAGATCATGTCGGCCTGCCGCGCCCTCGAGTCGCCGACCCGCGTCGCCTACCTCGGCCCGGCCGGCACCTTCAGCGAGGAAGCGGCGCTGGGCTACTTCGGCAGCGGCGTCGTGCGCGTGCCGTGCGCCAGTTTCGACGAGGTCATGCGCGCCACCGCCGGCGGCGCGGCCGATTTCGGCGTCGTGCCGGTGGAGAACTCGACCGAGGGCATGGTTGCGCGCGTGCTCGACCTGATGCTGACGACGCCGCTGTCCATCGTCGGCGAAACCAGCCTGATCGTGCGCCACAACCTGTTGCGCCAGGTCGATCGGATGCACGGCATCGAGGCCGTGTGCGCGCATCCGCAGGCACTCGCGCAATGCCACCTGTGGCTCAGCCACCATCTGCCCGAGGCCGAGCGCCGTCCGGTGGCCAGCAATGCCGAGGGTGCGCGCCTGGCCGGGCTGGACGTGGCGCTGGCGGCGATCGCCAGCGAACGCGCCGCGAGCGAGTTCGGCCTGCATGTCGTGGCACCGGCAATCCAGGACGACCCGAACAACCGCACCCGCTTCGCGATCGTGACGCACCCCGATCGCCACCCCGCGCCCAGCCCATCGGGACACGATTGCACCAGCCTGGTGGTCTCGGTGGCAAACCGGCCCGGCGCGGTGCACGACCTGCTGGTGCCGCTGAAGAACCACGGCGTCTCGATGACGCGCTTCGAGTCGCGTCCGGCGCGCTCGGGCCAATGGGAGTACTACTTCTACATCGACATCACCGGCCATCCCGACGACGAGCGGGTCGGCGCCGCACTGCGCGCGCTGCGCGAAGCCTGCGCGTTCTTCAAGGTGCTGGGCACCTACCCGATCGACGTCCACTGAAGCAGAAGCCGGGACGGGCTATGTTCAAACAACTCGGCGTCATCGGATGCGGCCTGATGGGCGGCTCGTTCGCGCTGGCTCTGAAGCGCGCGGGGCTGGTCCAGCGTGTCGTCGGCTACAGCAAATCGCCATCGACCACCGAGCGCGCCCGGCAGCTCGGGGCGATCGACGTCGTCGCCGAATCGGCACTGCTGGCCGTGGCCGGCTCCGACATCGTGCTGATCGCGGTGCCCGTCGCCGCCACCGACGCGACCTTCAGGGCGATCCGCCATCTGGTCGAGCCCGGCGTGCTGTTCATGGATGTCGGCTCGACCAAGCGCGACGTCGTCGACACCGCGCGGCGCGTGCTCAAGGAGCGCATCGGCTCGTTCGTTCCGGCACACCCGATCGCCGGCAAGGAGAGCGCCGGCGTGCAGCATGCCGACGCCGAGCTGTACACCGGTTGCCAGGTGATCCTGACGCAGATCGGAAGAGCATGCGCCGATCTGCTGCGCAAGGCCACCGACGTCTGGTCGGCCATCGGCGCGCAGGTGCTGCACATGTCGCCCGAGAACCACGACGCGGCGTTCGCGGCGGTCAGCCACCTGCCGCACCTGCTGGCGTTCGCCTACTTCGCTGCCGTCACCCAGCAGCCGTCGAGCCGCGACTTCCTGACGCTGGCCGGCCCCGGATTCCGCGACTTCACCCGCATCGCCGCGAGCCAGCCCGCGATCTGGCGCGACATCCTGCTCGCCAACCGCGAGGAGGTGCTGAAGCAATCGGCACGCTTCCGTGCGGTGCTCGACACCCTCGAACGACTGCTGCGCGAGGGCAATGCGCAGATGCTCGAAGACCTGATCCGCATCTCGGCCGAAGGGCGCAGCCGCTGGCAGATCGGCGGCAAGCGCGGCAGCAGCGCCCGGTAGACGCGGTCCGGATCGATCGCGACACGCGGACGCGCGCCGCGCGCAACCATGTACGACATCCCCTTCCTCGACCTGCCCCCGCTGCGTGGCGCCGCTGGCACGCTGCGCCTGCCGGGCTCGAAGAGCATCTCGAACCGCGTGCTGCTGCTCGCGGGCCTGGCCGCCGGCAGCACACGCGTGGCCGACGTGCTCGACTGCGACGACACACGCGTGATGCTGACCGCGCTGCGCACGCTCGGCTGCACGCTGCAGGGCGAAAGCGACGGCATGCTGCGCATCGACGGCATCGGCGGCGTGCTGCCGGTGCACGACGCCGCGCTGTTCCTCGGCAACGCCGGCACCGCGATGCGTCCGCTGGCAGCCGCGCTGGCCGTGCTGACGGCGCTGCAGGGCGGGCGCTTCGATCTCAGCGGCACTGCGCGCATGCACGAGCGCCCGATCGGCGACCTGGTGGACGCGCTGCGCCAGCTCGGCTGCTCGATCGACTACCTCGGTGCGCCAGGTGTCCCGCCGCTGCGGTTGCGCGGCGTGGCCGGCGGCATGCTGCACACCGAACGCGAGATCCGCGTGCGCGGCGACGTATCGAGCCAGTTCCTGAGTGCGCTGCTGCTGGCGTTGCCATTGGCCAGCGCGAGCATGGACGTGGTGATCGTGGTCGAAGGCGAGCTGATTTCGCGCCCCTATGTCGAGATCACGCTGAACCTGCTGCTGCGCTTCGGCATCGCAGTGCAGCGCAGCGGCTACCAACGCTTCACGATTCCAGCGCGCAGCGTGTATCGCTCGCCGGGGTCGATCGGCATCGAGGCCGATGCCTCATCGGCGTCCTACTTCATCGCCGCTGGCGCGATCGCTGCCTTTGATGCGCCGCTGCGCATCGAAGGCGTCGGCCTCGACTCGATCCAGGGCGACATCCGCTTCGTCGACGCCGCGCGGGCGATGGGCGCACGGGTCGACGACGGTCCCGGGCGGCTCGAGGTCCGCCGTGGCGCCTGGCCGCTGAAGGCCGTCACGCTCGACTGCAACGCCATCCCCGACGCCGCGATGACGCTGGCCGTGATGGCGCTGTACGCCGACGGCACGACACGCCTGACAAACATCGCCAGCTGGCGCGTCAAGGAGACCGACCGCATCGCGGCGCTGGCCGCCGAGCTGCGCAAGCTCGGCGCGCGGGTCGGCGAAGGTACCGACTTCATCGAGGTGACGCCGCCGTCGCGGCCAGCCGATTGGCACGCCGCGGCGATCCAAACCTACGACGACCATCGCATCGCGATGTGCCTGTCGCTGGCGGCGTTCAACGCGTTGGCGTGCCGGGAAGGCAAGGCTGCGGGGGTACCGCTGCGCATCCTCGACCCGAAGTGCGTGGCCAAGACCTACCCCGACTACTTCGAGACCCTGTTCAGCGTCGCGCAGGCCGATGCCGACGCCATTCCGGTGATCACGATCGATGGCCCCACCGCCTCCGGCAAAGGCACGCTGGCGAGCGCCGTCGCCGCAAGGCTGGGCTGGCATCAGCTCGACTCGGGGCTGCTGTACCGCGCCACGGCGCTGGTCGCGCGCCGGCACGGCATTGCCGCCGACGACGCGCCGGCACTGGCGGCCACGGCCGCCGCTCTGAAGCTGCGCTTCGCCGGCGAGCAGGTGCTGCTCGAAGGCAACGACATCGCCGCCGAGTTGCGGCTCGAGTCCGTCGGCGCCATGGCCTCGCGCATCTCGGCACTGCCGGGCGTGCGGGCCGCGCTGCTGGCATTGCAACTGGCCTGGCGCCGCCTGCCAGGCCTGGTGGCTGACGGCCGCGACATGGGCACGATGATCTTCCCCGCCGCACGGCTCAAGGTGTTCCTCACCGCGAGCCCGGCCGAGCGTGCCGAACGCCGGTATAAGCAATTGATTTCAAAGGGGATTTCAGCTAACATCGCCGACCTTCTGGCTGATCTCGAGGCGCGCGATGCACGGGACCGCACCCGCGGCGTGGCACCCTTGAAGCCGGCCGAGGATGCAGTCTTGCTCGACAACTCGAGCCTGACGATCGAGGAGTCGGTCGACCAAGTCCTGCAGTGGTGGAGCCAGCGCTGCCCGTTCGGTTGAACCGGCGCCTGCCGCGCGTCGATTTCCAGTCAGTTCCGTCCGTCGCGCTCGCTGCCTTGGCCGTACACGGCAAGCGCGAGCGCGGCGATATTGCCAACCAGCCCGCAGCCCCGGCTGCAATCACCCGCCGGCATCTCACACTTGGCTTTCGCCGGCACCAAGGAAACCCACATGACCCAGACTCAAACCGCCACCGCCACTGCAGCGCCCGACTCGTTCGCCGCGATGTTCGAAGCGTCGCTGAAGAAGAGCAACATGCGCGCCGGCGAGGTCATCTCCGCCGAAGTGGTGCGCGTCGAATTCAACCACGTGGTGGTCAACGCCGGCCTCAAGAGCGAGGCCTATGTCCCGATCGCGGAGTTCAAGAACGATCAGGGTGAACTCGAAGTGCAGGTCGGCGATTTCGTCTCGGTGGCGATCGACGCCATCGAGAACGGCTACGGCGACACCATCCTGTCGCGCGACAAGGCCAAGCGCCTGGCGTCCTGGATGTCGCTCGAGAACGCGCTCGAATCCGGTGACTTCGTGAGCGGCACCGTCTCGGGCAAGGTCAAGGGCGGCCTGACGGTGCAGGTCAACGGCATCCGCGCCTTCCTGCCGGGCTCGCTGATCGACACGCGTCCGGTCAAGGACCTGACGCCGTACGAGGGCAAGACACTCGAGTTCAAGGTCATCAAGCTCGACCGCAAGCGCAACAACGTCGTGCTGTCGAGGCGCGCGGTGGTCGAGGCGTCGATGGGCGAAGAGCGCGCCAAACTGCTCGAGACCCTGACCGAGGGCGCGATCGTGCACGGTGTCGTCAAGAACATCACCGAGTACGGTGCCTTCGTCGACCTGGGCGGCATCGACGGCCTGCTGCACATCACCGACATGGCCTGGCGTCGCGTGCGCCATCCGAGCGAGGTGGTCACCGTGGGCCAGGAACTCGACGCCAAGGTGCTCAAGTTCGACGCCGAGAAGAACCGCGTCTCGCTCGGCATCAAGCAGCTCGGCGACGACCCGTGGCACGGCGTGTCGCGTCGCTACCCGCAGTCGACGCGGCTGTTCGGCAAGGTCACCAACATCGCCGACTACGGCGCCTTCGTCGAGATCGAACCCGGTATCGAGGGCCTGGTGCACGTCTCCGAGATGGACTGG
>JBBIPS010000133.1:0-7766 GCA_037442725.1 Burkholderiales bacterium
CGCGCAACCGGGTCGACGCCAGCGCGCTGGCGTACAGGCCGGCCAGGCGCTCGTCCGGTCGCACGCTCGCGACGGATGCGCGGCTCGCGGCGGCGGCGCCGCCGACGGCCGGCCGCGACGCTGGTGCATCGGTGCCTGCGTCGAGTTCCTGCATCCGGCGCAGCGCCTGCACCGAGCCGTCCATCAGCACGCGGGCGCGCGCCTGCATCAGCGCGTGCAGCCGGGCCGGCGCGGCGCGCGGCGCCGGCGCCTCGGCACCCAGGATGGCGATGCGCTGCTGGACCTCGCCGATGCGCTCGCCGGTCAAGGGGTGGCTGCGCAGGTAGGGGAAGCCGCCGCTGTCGTTGTGGCGGTTGGCCTGCTCGAGCTTCTCGAACATGCCGGCCATGCCGGCGGGAGCGAAGCCGGCACCGGACATCAAGGCCAGGCCGAAGCGGTCGGCCTCGCGCTCCATGTCGCGCGAGAAGTTGAGCTGCGCCTGCGCCATCGCCGCCTGGCCGCCGACGATCGCCGCCTGCGCGGCGTCGGAGCTCGACGCGCGGCTGGACACCAGGATGCCCAGGATCGTCGCCGCCAGCCCGATCGAGCTGCCGCGCTGCGCGGCGACGATGCTGCGCGCGATATGGCGCTGCGTGATGTGCGAGAGCTCGTGCGCCAGCACCGAGGCCAGCTCGTCGCGGCTGGCCGTCATCGCGATCAGCCCGAGGTGCACGCCCACATAGCCGCCGGGCAGCGCGAAGGCGTTGACGCTGCGGTCGCGCACCAGGAACGACTCGTACGGGAACAGCGTTTCGGTGTCGGCGCCGATCGAGCCCCGCGCGCGCGCCGCGCGCACCAGCGGCTGCCAGACCGACTGCAGGTAGTCGAGCAGCAACGGGTCGTCGATGTAGTCCGGGTCGCGCCGGATGTCGCGCATGATCTGCTCGCCCAGGCGTTTCTCGGCGCCGAGGTTGAATTCGTCGGACGCGGATTCGCCCAGCGCGGGCAGTTGCAGCGGTGTCTCGGCCGCCGGCATCGACGGCTCCGATGCGGCCTGCGCCTGCGCCCGCCACGGCAGTGCCGCGCACACGGCCAGCACGAGCAGCCAGCAGGTGGCGCGTTGGCGCCGCGGACGGGTGATGGAGTCGGGTTTCAATGGCGTTGCGCCGCGGCGGCGCGCGAGGGGGTCGGCGGACGCAGGGCGCCGGCTGGACTGGTGCCGGCGCCTGCGATCGGCAGCACGCCGCGGTGCGACCCGCGCGGCGTGCGTGAGTTCATTCGCCTATCATCGCATCGCTTCGTTGCCCGCACGTTTCCGCCGTCGCCTGCGCCGCCGCTCCGCCGATGACCACCACGCCGCTCAGCCACTTCGACAGCCAGGGCCAGGCCCACATGGTGGACGTGGCGCCCAAGGCCGAGACACACCGCGTCGCGCGCGCCACCGGCAGCATCCGCATGCAGCCGGCAACGCTGGCGCTCATCGCCCAGGGCAGCGCCAGCAAGGGCGACGTGATCGGCATCGCGCGCATCGCCGCGATCCAGGCCGCCAAGCGCACCGCCGAGCTGGTTCCGCTGTGCCACCCACTGCCGCTGACCCGCGTGGCGGTGGAGTTCACGCTCGATGCACCGGCCAGTGCGGTGCACGTCGAAGTGGTCGCCGAGACCGTCGGCCGCACCGGCGTCGAGATGGAGGCGCTCACCGCGGTGCAGGTCGCGCTGCTGACGGTCTACGACATGTGCAAGGCGGCCGACCGCGGCATGGTGATGGGCGACATCCGGCTGCAGGAGAAGAGTGGCGGCAAGTCGGGGCATTGGCTCGGGCCGACGCCCGCGCGCGGCTGAGCCACGGCGGCAGCGGCTTCGCGGACGTCGCGTCGGGTGCGACCCGCAGATCGCGCAGCCGGCGCGACCCTTCGGGCGTGACCGTGCTGCGGACCCGCTGGCGGCGGATGCCGAGGCACGCATGAGTTCGGGAGCGCTTCGGACCCGCCTGGGTTGGGACTGTGCGGTGCGCGGCAACCTGCTTGCAGCGGCCACGGGCAGGCGCGGCGGCTCCAGGCTGGAGCACTGCAGCGCCTGCGCCACCTAATGCGACCGCACGAACTCGCGCCAGCCATGCGCAGCGTGCGGCGTCTGGCACTGGAACGCCGCCGAGTCCGGCTCGGGGCCGGCCGGGCAGAGCGCGAAGAACTCGTCGGCATCGGCGTTGCGGAACTCGCGCAGGCGCTGCGCCAGCGTGCGCGCCAGGTCGACCTGCCCGTTGGCGGCGAGGTGGCGTGCCCAGGCCATCATCAGCCGCGTGTCGAGCAGGTTGTGCGCGGCGCGCTGCAGCCCGAGCGCGGTGCCGGGCAGTGGCGTGTCGGCGGTGGCCGCGGCGTAGTCGGCGTGGTGCGCGAACAGCACGCTGCGCTGGCCGCGCTCGATGCGCTCGGCCAGCGCGCCGCTGGCCTCGCCGGGCGCGAAGATCACGACGACGTGCAGGTAATCCCCCAGCGCCAGCACGCCGCCGAGCAGCAGCGCCAGTCCCGTCATCCTGCCGACGCGCCGGCTGACGATCGTCGTGGCCACCGCGGCGGCTGCGGGCGCCGCACCGGCTGCCGGCACGCCCAGCGCGAAGCCCCAGACGAATGCCGCAGGCAACAGGAAGTACGCGTACCACAGCGGGTACTCGACCAGGCTGTGCAGCCCGATCAGCAGCACCATCACCAGCGCCGCGCGCGCCGCGCTGCCGGCCTGGCCCGCCGCTGCCGCGGCGCGCCGCCAGCCCTGCCACAGCGCCACGCCGAGCAGCAGCAGCACCAGCGCCGCCAGCGGCAGACCCAGCTCGACCGCGAACTGCAGCGGCAGCGTGTGCGTGTGGTCGAAGAAGGCCGTGGGGCGACCCGGGAACGCGGTGAGCGACCAGGCCAGGTTGAACTCGCCGAAGCCCACCCCCGTCCACGGCTGCTCGGCGATCAGCGCCAGCGCGTTGGCCCAGATGCGAATGCGCGTGTTCGGGCTCTCGATGCCGCTGCTGCTGGCCGCCAGGCGCGCCTCGGCGCCGACCGCATGGTGGCTGAACTCGCCCCACGCCGCCATCGCGCCGTAACTTGCGGCATACAGCAGCGGCGTGGCCAGCAACAGCAGCCGGCCGGTGCGCGACAGGCGCTTGTCCAGGGCGCCCCACAGCGCCAGCAGCAGCAGCCCGATGGCGCCGGTGCGCGACGCACTCAGCTCGACCGCGAACACCAGAGCGACCACCAGCGCGACGGTCGGGCCACGCGCCAGCCGGCCCAGCTCGTGCAGCGCCAGCGCCGCGATCACTGCCCACAGCAGCAGGCTGCACAGGTGGTTGGGCTGGCGCAGGTTGCCCACCGCGCGGCCGACGACGCCTGAGTGCGCAATGAGGGTGCCGTCGGTCCAGCCCGGAGCGAACACCTGCACCAGCGCGACCAGAACGCTCAGCACGCCGGCAGCGAGCAGCCCGAAAGCGAACGCCACGAATACCGACGCGGCGTCGCAGCGTGATGCGACCTGCGTGCCGGCCCAGGCCAGCACCATCGCCGAGCCCAGCAGGCCGAGTGCCGACCCCATGAGCGACGCCGGCAGGCTGCCCAGCCGCCACGACGCCAGTACGCTCAGCATCAGCGCTAGCAGCGCTGCCTGCAGCGCGGCACCGCGGCGCGACGCGCCCGCCGGCGCCAACGCCAGCACGAAGCCGCCCCAAAGCGCCACCGCCAGGCACTGGTTGATCAGCGTCGGCGACGGCGGCAGGTTGTACGCCAGCAGCGGTGGCGCGGCGCCGGCCAGCAGCGCGGTGAGCCACACGGTCGGTGCGGGTGTTGCCGCGGCAGGCATGCGGGGCGTGTCGGGTGATGCGAAGGGCATGGTGGCGAGGCGGTCGGCAAGGCCGCGACGATCGGAACGCGGCCGAGTAAACCACAAGCCGCGTCGGCTGCCTTGCGGCGTCGACGTTGTACGAGACCGAACGATTGGCAGAGCGTCTGGCAGCCCCGGTCGCCGGCCCTGGCCTCGGGCCACCTCGTTCAGCCGCCGTCGTCGTACTAGAGTTGATCAACCAATGGATACATCAGGTCTGATCATGAAAGAGCTCGCGGTCTACGAGGCCAAGACAAGGTTGTCGGAGTTGCTGGTCGAAGTGGAGCGCGGGGAGCAGTTCGTGATCACCCGGCGCGGCGTCGCGGTCGCGCGCCTGGTGGGTGCAGCACCGATGGCGGCACGCCGCTCGCAGTCCAATGCGCAGCGCCAACGCGTGGCCCAGGCTTTGGACGATCTGTCGCAGCTGCGCCGCGGCATGCGCCTGGACCTGCCGCTGCGGCAAGCCATCGAGTCGGGGCGCGACTGACGATGCCATTCGTCATCGACAACTCCGTGGTCTCGGGCTGGTACCTGGAGAACCAGGCGACGCCCTACACGGCGGCCATGGCCGAGCGACTGCTGGATGATCGCGCCTGGGCGCCCGCCTTGTGGGAGCTGGAGCTCACCAACGTGCTGCGCACCGCCTGCCTGCGCCAACGCATGGTGGCTCAGCAAGCGCAACAGGTGTTGACGCACCTCGCCCAGTTGCCCATCGAGGTGGATCGCCGAGCGGTACCACGCAGCGAACTGCTGGCGCCGGCCTTGCGCTTCGGTCTGAGCAGTTACGACGCGGCTTGCCTGGAAGTCGCCTTGCGACGGCAACTGCCGTTGGCGACACAGGACGAAGCGCTGCGCGCCGCGGCGCCGGCGTCCGGAGTGGGTTGCGTCGAGGCTGCGCGCTGACGGGCGATCACCTGCCGCCAGTGTCTTCGTGGCGCCCGACACGGCGTCCCCGATCATCGCAACCGCGAAGTGGCGCCGCAACGCCGAGTGCGCGTCGAAGGGCGCGAAGCCGGCGGTCTCGCCGCTGCCGGCATCAAGCAACACCACCCAGTCGGCGTGGCGCCACAGCGAGGGCAGCTATCGCAACTGGTCCGCCGGCCGGCGGGTGCCGGCGACCGCGGCGCTGCAGTCCTGGCAGTTGAGAGTGCCGGCGCCGAACGGCGGCGGCATCGCCTCCGGCAAGTTCGTCGCGCGCGTGCCCAAGACCGTGCCTGCGCGACGCGCGGTCCGTGCCAAGGCCGAAGGTGAGTCGTTGAAGAAGCTGTCGCTCACCTTCGTTGCGCAAGGCCTCGGTCGCGGTCTGGTCACCGGCCAGAGCGCCGC
Source organism: Burkholderiales bacterium (assembly GCA_037442725.1). Taxonomy (GTDB): domain Bacteria; phylum Pseudomonadota; class Gammaproteobacteria; order Burkholderiales; family Burkholderiaceae_C; genus Pseudaquabacterium. Next base: position 5,164 of record JBBIPS010000133.1, read on the forward strand.
GCGAGCCGCGTCAACGCTTGACGGGCGCACTCGGCAACACGACGGGCCGCAAGGCGCTGTCGGTTTCCCTGATCGCCGCCCAGGCGGCCAGCGCGTCGCTGCATGCCGGCGCGCGCTGCATTGCGCAGAGCTGCCGCAGCGGCAGCGCCGCCTGGTCAGGCTTGCCGTTGCGCGCCCACGCCAGCGCCAGGCGGAACTGATTGCCAGCCGACGGGAAGCGTGCGACGACGCGCTGCATCGCCTCGAGTTGTGCGTCGTCCAGGCCGGCCGCGGGCTCGGTGCGGACGAAGTGCATCAGCGCGCCCAGCTGCGTGAGCAGCACGGTCGGCGGCGGCCGGCTGCCGCGCTCGCGGCCGACGTGGGCGGCCTCGAAGCGGTAGCGCATCAGGCTGCGCTCGAGCGCGACGTATTCGACCGTGACGGCGCCGAGCAGCACCGCCACTGCGACGAGGGATGTCCCCCAGACCGCGCGCGGCACGACGAGCCGGGCCGGAGCGCCGGTGTCGGCGTCGAGCATGCCGGCCACCAGACCGGCCGGCAGCAGGAAGTAGGCGTAGGCGTAAGGGAATTCGAACTGGGCGTGGATCAGCAGCGTCAGCAGCACCAGCAGCAGCAGTGCCGAATCCGCGCTGGCGATGCGTCGCACGCGGCGCCACAACCACAGCCCCAATGCAGACACGGTCAGCAGCGCGAGCGGCACGCCGTTCCACAGCATCAGGTCGAGCTCCAGGTTGTGCGCGTAGCTGAACACGACGTTCACCGGCGGCGTGTGCTCCAGCATGGCCTGCTGGGCCAGCCCGACCTGCGTCCAGCCGTAGCCCGACCACGGCGCCGCGGCGATGGCGGCGACCGACTGTTGCCAGATGAGCAGGCGCGACCCGCCTTGCGCGAGTTGTCCCGCGGTCAGTGCGGGTGCGAGCAGCAGCGCCTGGTTGATCGGCGTCCACGCCAGCACGGTGACTAGGAAGCCGGTGCCCAGCAGCAGCGCGGCCCGCGGCGGCAGGCGAACGATGCCCCGGCGATGCAGCACCAGCGCGGCCAGCGTCAGCAGCACGACATGCAGCCAGCCGGTGCGCGACTGGCTCAGTGCGATGCCGAACAGCAGGCAGACCGCCGGCAGCCAGGCAACGGCGCCGCGCACGCGCCGGCCTTCGTACAGGAGCCAGACGCCGATCAGGCCCCAGGCCATCAGCGTCGCGAAGTGGTTGGCCTGTCCAACGTTGCCCGCCGGCCTCGCATTGCGGGGAAGGTCGGCCAGCAGCACGCCGACGCCGTCCAGACGCAGCCATTGCACCAGCGCAAGTCCGAGCGTCAGGACGGCGGCCGCGACGACCCACAGCGCAGCACCAACCGTCGCTGCTTCACGCGTGGCAGCGCGCCAGCGGGCGCCGAAGACGATGCACACCGCCAGACCGACAAGGTACAGGCTGGCCAGCATCGCGTCGCCGCCGAACCGGATCTGGCCGAATCCCCATTGCGCGAGCGGCACCGCGGCCAGCGTCAGCACCGCGAGCGCCGACCTGGGAACCGGCAGCGCAGACGGATCACGCCACAGGACCCAGGCGGCCAAGGGCAGCAGACCCAGTGGCATCGCGACTTCGTTGTAGAACGAAAGCCACGGCTGCGAATGGGTGGGCAGCAACCAGGCGCTCAACGTCAGCGCGGCAGCGACGACGACAGCCAGCCTCAGGCCAACCGGTGGCCGGACGATTCCTGCATGCATTGCCTGGGCCTGGAAACAAAAAAAAAAGCCCCGCGCAGCGGGGCTGGTCGATCGCAACGGCCCGCAGACCGCTACGAAAGAACCGTCACTTGCAACTCGAAGGCAGGTACTTCGGGTCGATCGTTCCCGGCGCGCAGGTCCAGGTCACTTGATTGCCCGCAGCGGTCAGCGCAGGTGTCAGCAGGATGGTCTTGCCGGAGATGGCTGCCTCTGCGGCAGTCGCGGTGACCGTGACCTTGGTGCCGTCCCAACCTACGCTGGCGACATACTTCGTCACCTGGGTTTCCGGGACGAAGCTTGCCGCAATCGGCAAGGCGCCGTAAGTATTCACGAATTCGGCGACGCCGGTCCTGGCGGACGATGCGGCGAGCAGCATCTCGGACACCTTGGCGCGAACGGTGTAGTCGCGGTACGCCGGCAGCGCCACCGCCGCCAGGATGCCGATGATCGCCACGACGATCATCAGTTCGATCAGGGTAAAACCTCTTTGGATGCGCTTCATACGAAATCTCCTGGGGGAGTGGGGTAGGGGGACGCAACCCAAGTTGCAGGCTCCGTGCCAGCCACACCGAGCCGTGCGGCGGCGCCCGCAGCGGTGATTTGTCACGCCCCGGCACGCGCCAGTGCCGCGTTGCGTCACCCCATCGCGTCGACAGGTGACGCAAACCGTCACCTTGCGCGTCGCGCCACCTGACGGGTCGACGCCGTCCGCCGACGCGCTGGCAACGATTCGGATCGATGCCATGCCGGCCGCCGCACGCGCCAGGTTCGGCCATCACGCGATCGCGCCTGCCGCGCCCGGTGACCGGCACCGGGTTGTCGCCGGGCGGGTCCACGGTGTCGCGGCGGTGGCCGGCGACGCGGCAGGAATCGTCGCCGG
>JBBIPS010000134.1:0-7754 GCA_037442725.1 Burkholderiales bacterium
CGCCGTGGCCGCGGGCTTCGCCGCCGCCGAGGACCTGGCCGCGACGCTGGCGCAGGCCGGCACCGCGCTGCCGAGCCTGGCCGGTGACGCGGCGGCACCGGGCCGACGCTGGCTGATCAGCGGCAACGAGGCCACCGGCTACGGCGCGCTGCGCGGCGGCGTGCGCTTCGTCGCCGCCTACCCGATCACGCCGGCCACCGAGGTGCTCGAATGGATGGCGCCGGCGCTGGCCAAGGTCGGCGGCGCGCTGCTGCAGGCCGAGGACGAACTGGCGTCGATCAACATGATCGTCGGCGCCTCGTTCGGCGGCGTGCCGGCGCTCACCGCGACCTCCGGCCCCGGGCTGGCGCTGATGACCGAGGGCATCGGTCTCGCGGTGGCCGCCGAAGTGCCGGTGGTCGTCGTCGACGTGATGCGCGGCGGCCCCTCCACCGGCATCCCGGCCAAGAGCGAGCAGTCCGACCTGTCGTACGCCGTCGACGGCCTGCACGGCGACGCGCCACGGCTGGTGCTGGCACCGAACTCGATCGGCGACTGCCTGGCCACGACGCAGTGGGCGGTGCAGCTCGCCGAGGAATTGCAGACGCCCGCGATCGTGCTGTCGGACCAGTTCATGGGCATGTCGCACGCCGTCATCGACCGTCCGACCGAGCTGCCGCCGACGCCCGACGGAACGACGCGGCGCCTCGTCGCCGTGGCCGAGGAAGGCAGCGCGTACCGGCGTTACCGCGACACCGCCTCCGGCGTCTCGCCGATGGGCATCCCGGGCACGCCGGGCGTGACCTACACCGCCGACGGCCTCGAACACGCCGAATCGGGCGTGCCCAGCAGCCAGGCCGGCGACCACCTGCGCCAGCTCGACAAGCGCGAACGCAAGCTGACGCAGCGCGACTACGGCGCGCGCTGGGCCGACGTCGAAGGCGACGGCGACGCGGCGGTCATCACCTTCGGCTCGCCCACCGGCGCGGTGCGCGAGGCCGTGGCGCGCGCCGCCGCACAGGGCGTGGCGCTGCGGCTGGTCTCGATGCGCCTGCTCGCGCCGGCGCAGACCGCGGCGCTGAACGAGGCGCTGCGCGGCACGACGCGCGCGCTCGTCATCGAACAGAACCACGGCGCGCAGTTCTACCGCTACCTGCGCGGCCACTTCGACTACCCCGGCCAACTCGCCAGCTACCACCGCCCCGGCCCGCTGCCGCTGCGCCCGGGCGAGTTGCTGCAGGCCCTGCTCGACTGGAGGAAAGCATCATGAACGATGTCGCCACGGCACAGCCGCTGACCCAGGCCGGCTACAAGTCGGCGACCAAGCCGATCTGGTGCCCGGGTTGCGGCGACTACACCGTGCTCGGCTCGGTGACCAAGGCCTTGTCGATCATCGGCCGGCCGCCGCACGAGGTGGCGGTGGTCTCGGGCATCGGCTGCTCGTCGCGCATCCCCGCGTACACGACCTGCTACGGTTTCCACGGCGTGCACGGCCGCTCGCTGGCCGCCGCCACCGGGCTGAAGGTGGCGCGTCCCGACCTCACCGTGGTGGTGGCCGGCGGCGACGGCGACGGCTACTCGATCGGCGGCAACCACTTCATGCACGCCTGCCGGCGCAACGTCGACCTGACCTACGTCGTGATGGACAACCACGTCTACGGCATGACCAAGGGCCAGCCGTCGCCGACCACCGAACCCGACTGGGACTCCAAGCTCGCCCCGGGCGGCACCGGGCTGCGCGTGTTCCATCCGCTGGTGGTGGCGCTGGCCTCGGGGGCCAACTTCGTTGCGCGCGCCTTCTCGGGCGACCCCAACGGCACCGCGGCGGTGATCGCCGAGGCGATCCGCCATCCCGGCTTCTCGTTCATCGAGATCCTGAGCCCGTGCGTCACCTTCCGCCCCGAGCAGCGCGACTGGCGCAAGGTGGTTCGACCCTCGCCGGTGGCGCCCACCGACGATGCCGCGCGCGCCGCGCGCCGCCTGATGACCGACGACGGCTTCAACCTGGGCGTGCTGTTCAAGGGCAACCGCACGCCGTATGCCGCCACCCGGCAGCCGCACGCGACGCTGGCCGACCTCGAGGCGGAGTTCACGCTGTGAAGCCCGCCAAACCCGACAGCGGCCGCCGCAGCGTTGATCCGAGCCCCCGCACCGAGAGACCCACCATGTCGCAGAGCACACCCCCCGGCAGACCGAAGTCCGCACCGAAGACACCGAGCGCCAGCGCGTCGACACCGGCGTCCAGCCCGGGTGCCGGCGCCGCGCCGACGACGCTGTCGGCCTTCATGGCGCAGGCGCTGGCGATGGAGCAGGAGGCAGCGCAGCGCTACGCCGAACTCGCAGACGCGATGGAGGTGCACAACAACCGCGAGGTCGCCGAGCTGTTCCGCAAGATGTCCGTCATCGAGGGCAGGCACGCCGAGCAGATCATGGCCGAGATGGGCTGGAGCGAAATCCCGGTGCACGCGCGTGCACCGGCGTGGCCGGGTTTCGAGGCGCCGGAGACGATCTCCGGCGACGAGGTCCACTACCTGATGCAGCCGTGGCATGCGCTGCAACTGGCGCTGGGCGCCGAGCAGCGCGCCGAAGGCTTCTTCGCCCACCTCGCCGAGGTCATCGCCGACGGTCCGGTGCACCAGGCGGCGCTCGAACTGCAGCAGGAGGAGCGCGAGCACGTCCAGCTCATCGAGGCCTGGATCGAGAAGGTGCCGCGGCCGGACGCCGAGTGGTCGCACGACCCCGACCCGCCGCGCTACGACGAGTGAGGCCCCCGGGGCAAATCCCACTTGGCGCGCCGGCGTGGCTGGGCAAACATGGGACGATCCGATGAACACGACAACACCCCTGCTGCAAACCCTGCTGCCCGAAGGCTGGGCGCCGCCGATCGGCTACGCCAACGGCATCGTCGTGCCGGCCGGCCGCATCGTCTTCGTCGCCGGCCAGGTCGGCTGGGACGCGCAACAACACTTCCAGTCCGAAGAACTGGCGCCGCAGTTCGATCAGGCGCTGGCCAACATCCTGGCCGTGCTGGCCCGCGCCGGCGCTTCGGCGCAGCACATCGCGCGCATCACCGCCTACTGCTGCGACAAGCCGGCCTACCTGGCGGCGCGGCGCGAACTCGGCGCGATCTGGCGCCGCCGCATGGGGGCGCACTACCCGGCGATGAGCATGATCTTCGTCACCGACCTGCTCGACAGCCCGGGCAAGATCGAACTCGAAGCCACGGCCGTGATCCCCGACTGACCTTCCTCGACACGACACAACGGAGACCTCAATGAAGAAACTGATCAGACACCTTCTGCCACTGGCGCTGGCTGCGGCCAGCAGCCTCGCCAGCGCCGACATCAACGTCGGCGTGACGCTGTCGGCCACCGGCCCGGCGGCCTCGCTCGGCATCCCCGAGAAGAACACGGTGGCGCTGATGCCCACCAGCATCGGCGGCCAGAAGGTGAACTACGTCGTGCTCGACGACGCGTCGGACACGACCACCGCCGTGGCCAACGCGCGCAAGCTGGTCGCCGAGCACAAGGTCGATGTGGTGCTGGGCTCGACCACCACGCCGAACTCGCTGGCGATGACCGACGCGGTCGTCGAGTCGCACACGCCGATGATCTCGATGGCGGCCTCGGCGCGCATCGTCGACCCGGTCGACGCCAAGAAGCGCTGGGTCTTCAAGACGCCGCAGAACGACATCATGATGTCGCTGGCGATCGCCTCGCACATGGCCGACCACGGCATCAAGACGGTCGGCTTCATCGGCTTCTCCGACGCCTACGGCGAGGGCTGGTTCCAGGAGTTCACCAAGGCTGCTGCGCTCAAGGGCCTGAACATCGTCGCCAGCGAGCGCTATGCGCGCACCGACACCTCGGTGACCGGCCAGGCCCTCAAGCTCGTCGCGGCCAAGCCCGACGCGGTGCTGATCGCCGGCTCGGGCACGCCCGCGGTGCTGCCGCAGCGCGCGCTCAAGGAGCGCGGCTACGCCGGGCGCGTCTACCAGACCCACGGCGTCGCGAACAACGACTTCCTGCGCGTCGGCGGCAAGGATGTCGAGGGCACCTACCTGCCCGCCGGTCCGGTGCTGGTGGCCGCGCAGTTGCCCGCGACGCACCCGGTGCGCAAGTCGGCGCTGGCCTATGTGAGCCGCTACGAGGCCGCCAACGGCAAGGGCTCGGTGTCGACCTTCGGCGCGCATGCCTGGGACGCCGGGTTGCTGCTGAGCACCGCCGCGACCAAGGCGCTGAAGAAGGCCCAGCCCGGCACGGCCGAGTTCCGTGCCGCGCTGCGCGACGCGCTCGAGGCCACGCACGAACTGGCCGGGGCGCACGGCATCTTCAACATGTCGACCACCGACCACCTGGGACTCGACCAGCGCGCCCGCGTGATGGTGAAGATCGAGAACGGCGCCTGGAAGTACCAGCCGTGAGTCCCGGCGCGCCGGCGGCCCACCCCCGGCGCCGCGCGACCCGCCCGGTGCGATGCCGGGCGCCACGGTCGTGCCGGTGTTGATGCGCTGGCGCTGACCCGATTTCTGTCATCGACGGCATCGCGCCGGTCGCGTCGTGTGGGTCGCCTCGTGCCGAGGCGGCTGCACCGATCCAGCCGCACCGACCCCACTCCGGTTCCCTGTCATGGACACCCAGATCGCCCTGCTGCTGGCCCAGGACGGCGTCGTCAACGGCGCCATCTATGCACTGATGGGGCTGGCGCTGGTGCTGGTGTTCTCGGTGACGCGGGTGATCTTCATCCCGCAGGGCGAGTTCGTCACCTACGGTGCGCTCACGCTCGCGACGCTGCAGGCCGGGCGCGTGCCCGCGCTGCTGTGGCTGCTGCTGGTGCTGGCTGCGCTGGCCTTGCTCGTCGAACTGCTGCGCCATCAGCGCGGTGCCAGCGTCGACTGGGGATCGACCCTGGTCTGGACCGTGCTGCTGCCGCTGGCAGCGGCCGCGCAGGTGCTGCTCGTCAAGCCCGTCAGCCCGCTCGGCCAGGCCGGCGCGGCGTTGCTGCTCGTGACGCCGCTCGGGCCGCTGATCTACCGGCTCGCGTTCCGGCCGCTGGCGCACACGTCGGTGCTGATCCTGCTCATCGTCGCGGTCGCGCTGCACGGCGTGCTGGTCGGGCTCGGGCTGCTGTTCTTCGGCGCCGAGGGTTCGCGCACGCCACCGCTGTCCGAGTTGCGGCTCGACTTCGGCGGCCTGGTCTTCAGCGGCCAGTCGATCGTCGTCCTGGGCGTCACCTGCGCGCTGGTGCTGCTGCTGTTCCTGCTGTTCGAGCACACGATGCTCGGCAAGGCGGTGCGGGCCTCGGCGATGAACCGCGTCGGCGCGCGTCTGATGGGCATCCCCACCGCACTGTCGGGCGAGCTGAGCTTCGCGCTGGCCGCGCTCATCGGCGCCGTCTGCGGCGTGCTGCTCGCACCGCTGACCACCGTCTACTACGACACCGGCTTCCTGATCGGCCTGAAGGGGTTCGTCGCCGCGATCATCGGCGGCCTGGCCAGCTACCCGCTGGCGCTGGCCGGTGCGCTGCTGGTCGGGCTGCTCGAGTCGTTCTCCTCGTTCTGGTCGAGCGCGTTCAAGGAGGTCATCGTCTTCACGCTGATCATCCCGGTGTTGTGGTGGCGCTCGCTGCGCAGCCACCAGGTGGAGGACGAGGAGTGACGCCGCGCCACCTGACGCTGGCCGCGCTCGCCGGCCTGCTGCTGATGTGGGGGCTGCTGCCCGACTTCAGCATCTTCATGCTCAACTACATCGGCCTGTATTCGATCGTCGCGCTCGGGCTGGTGCTGCTCACCGGCGTCGGCGGCATGACCTCGTTCGGCCAGGCCGCGTTCGTCGGCCTGGGTGCCTACACCAGTGCCTGGATCGGCACCACGCCGGCGCTGGCCGCGTCGATCGGGCTGGCCGCGGGCTCGGCCTGGCTGCCCTGGTTCGGGCTGGCCGCGGGGCTGGCGCTGACCGCCCTGGTCGCCTGGCTGCTCGGCGCGGTGACGCTGCGCCTGCAGGGCCACTACCTGCCGCTGTGCACGATCGCCTGGGGCCTGAGCCTGTACTTCCTGTTCGGCAACCTCGACTTCCTCGGTGGCCAGACCGGCATCACCGACATCCCGGCGCTGGCCGTCGGCGGCGTGGCGCTGCGCACACCGCGCCAGCTCGTCGTGCCGATCTGGGGCGTGCTGCTGCTGGCGCTGTGGGCGCTGCACAACCTGCTCGATTCGCGCGAGGGGCGCGCCTTGCGCGCGCTGCGCAGCAGCCGCGTGATGGCCGAGTCGATGGGGGTGGACACGGCGCGCGCGCGCATCAAGGCGTTCGTCCTCGCGGCGCTGCTGGCCAGCGTGTCGGGCTGGCTCTACGTTCACCTGCAGCGCTTCATCAACCCGACGCCGTTCAACATCGGCGTGGGCATCGAGTACCTGTTCATGGTCGTGCTCGGCGGCGCCGGCCACCTGTGGGGCGCGATCCTCGGCGCCACGCTGATCACGCTGACCAAGCGCTACCTGCAGGACGTCCTGCCCGGGCTGCTCGGCGCCAGTGGCAACTTCGAGATCATCGTCTTCGGCCTGCTGATGATGCTGGTGCTGCAACGCTTCTCGGACGGCCTGTGGCCGACGCTGGCGCGCCGGACCGGACGCTGGCTCAAGCCCGTGCGCACCGCAGTGCGCGCCGGCGCGCACGGACTGCCGCCCGGCACGCTGGCGCCGGCGGGCAGCGTGGCGTTGCAGGCGCAGGCGGTGTCCAAGCGCTTCGGCGGACTCATCGCCAACCGCGACATCGACCTCGATGTCAAGGCCGGCGAGGTGCACGCGCTGATCGGCCCGAACGGCGCCGGCAAGAGCACCCTGTTCCACATGATCTCGGGCGTCGACAGCCCGAGTTCGGGTCAGATCCACCTGCTTGGGCGCGCGATGACCGGGCAGCCCGCGCGCGCCTACGCCGCGCTCGGACTGGCGCGCACCTTCCAGCACGTGCGGCTGCTCGGTGCGCGCAGCGTGCTCGAGAACGTCGCACTCGGCGCGCACCGGCGCGCACGCAGCGGCTGGATCGCATCGATGCTGCGCCTCGACCGCGCCGAGGAGGCCGCGCTGCGCGCCGAGGCGCAGCGCCAGGTCGACCGCTGCGGGCTGGGCGCGCACCTGCTGGAGGCCGCCGGGTCGCTCTCGCTCGGCCAGCAGCGCGTGGTCGAGATCGCCCGTGCATTGGCTGCCGCTCCCGCCGTGCTGCTGCTCGACGAGCCGGCAGCCGGGCTGCGGCTGCAGGAAAAGCAGGAGCTGGCGCGCCTGCTGCTGCAGTTGCGCGCCGAAGGCATGGCGATCCTGATCGTCGAGCACGACATGGTGTTCGTGATGAACCTGGCCGACCGCGTCACCGTGCTCGAGTTCGGCCAGGTCATCGCGCGTGGCACGCCGGCGCAGGTGCAGGCCGACCCGCGCGTGCGCGAGGCCTACCTCGGCGGCGCCGACGCGCCGGCGGCGCCGACATGACCTGCCTGCTCGAGCTGAAGTCGCTGTGCGTCTCGTACGGCGCGGTCGAAGCCGTGCACCACGTCGACCTGCGCGTCGAGACGGGCGAGATCGTCGCCGTCATCGGCCCCAACGGTGCCGGCAAGACGACGCTGCTCGGCGCTGCGATGGGGCTGCTGCCGTCGCACGGCGAGCTGACCGTCGCGGGCGAGCCGATCCGCCGCCGCTCGGTCGAGGCGATGGTGGCGCGCGGCGTCGGCCTGGTGCCCGAGAAGCGCGAGCTGTTCGGCGAGATGTCGGTCGCCGACAACCTGCTGCT
>JBBIPS010000135.1:0-7724 GCA_037442725.1 Burkholderiales bacterium
GTGCCTACAATCGCGCGCGCCCTTGCGCGCCACCGAGACCCGCCATGCCGCCCGACGCCACCGCCCCCAGCCTCGATCACATCCAGCCGCGCGACAAGGCCGAGATCCTGGCGCAGGCGCTGCCGTACATCCGGCGCTTCCACGGCAAGACCATCGTCATCAAGTACGGCGGCAACGCGATGACCGACCCGGCGCTGCAGCAGGACTTCGCCGAGGACGTCGTGCTGCTCAAGCTGGTCGGCATGAACCCGGTGGTGGTGCACGGTGGCGGGCCGCAGATCGACGAGGCGCTGGCCAGGGTTGGCAAGAAGGGCGCGTTCGTTCAGGGCATGCGCGTCACCGACGAGGAGACGATGGAAGTCGTCGAATGGGTGCTCGCCGGCCAGGTGCAGCAGGACATCGTCGGCCTGATCAACGTCGCCGGCGGCAAGGCGGTGGGGCTGACCGGGCGCGACGGCGCGATGATCCGCGCGCGCAAGCTCAGGATGCTCGACAAGGACGACCCGAGCAAGGAGCACGATGTCGGCCAGGTCGGCGAGATCGTCGCGATCGACCCCGGCGTCGTCAAGGCGCTGCAGGACGATGCCTTCATCCCGGTCATCAGCCCGATCGGCTTCGGCGAGGACAACGAAAGCTACAACATCAATGCCGACCTGGTCGCGGCCAGGCTGGCCACGGTGCTCGCCGCCGAGAAGCTGGTGCTGCTGACCAACACCCCCGGTGTGCTCGACAAGGCCGGCCACCTGCTCACCGACCTGAGCGCGCGCCGCATCGACGAGCTGTTCGCCGACGGCACGATCTCGGGCGGCATGCTGCCCAAGATCGCCGGCGCGCTCGACGCCGCACGCAGCGGCGTCAACGCGGTGCACATCATCGACGGCCGCGTGCCGCACGCGATGTTGCTCGAGATCCTGACCGACCAGGCCTACGGCACGATGATCCGCTCGCACTGAGCACCCCGGGCCGGGCTGCGCGCGGCCCGCCCGCCAGAGGGCATCGTGCAGCGAAGGACTCCAGGCACGGCCACCGTGTGGCGGCCAACGTGCTGCGGCGCGGCTGCAAGGCGAAGGCGCCGAACCAGAAGTGGCTGGCCGGCCTGACTCCCGTACCCACCGACGAGGACCGGCTGACCCCGGCACGGGTTCGCGGCTTCGCGGCGTCCACCCAACGGGGTCCAGTTCAAGGTCGACTGCCTGCGGCAACCCTGGGCGGCACGCCGCGTCCCCTCTGTCCCTCACCGGTACGACACGGCCATCCGGCTCCTGAGGCGTGGAACCATATAGTCGACGAAGCTGCGCACGTTGGCCGACAGCAGGCGCGCCTGAGGATAGACAACGTGGATCGGTGTCGGCAGGGGCCAGTGCTGAGCGAGCACCGGCTTGAGCTTGCCGTCCCGCAGCGGCGCCTGGACCTGATAATCGAAGAGTTGCGCGTAGCCGAGTCCGCGCAGGCAGGCCACCAGGGCCGCATCGATCTGGTTTGTCGCGAACACCGTGTTGACCGGCACTCGCACGACCTTGTCGTCGACGAGCATCGGCCAGTCGTTCGGCGACACCAGCCCCGAGAAGCACACGCACGGCGCCGTCCGCAGCCCAGCCAGATCGGGCAGGCGATGCCGACGCACCAGGGCGTTCGACCCGACCACCATGCGCCGCGTCTGACCCACCGGCAGCGCGACCAACGACGAGTCCGGCAGGTGGGCCAGCCGCACACCGACGTCGACGCCTTCCTCGACCAGGTCGATGATGCGATCGAGCAGCAGCAGCTCGACGTGAAGTTGCGGGTGGGCCACCATGAAATCGACCACCAGCGGCGCCAGCAGCGCTCGGCCGAAGGTGACCGAGGAAGTCACGCGCAGTCGTCCGCGCGGTTCCGTGCGACGGGCGCTCAGAGTCGTCTCGACCTCGTCCACGGCCGATAACACCCACTTGCAGCGTTCGTAGTATTCGCGGCCCTCGTCGGTCAGCGCCATGCGACGCGTCGTGCGGTTGATCAGCCGCACACCGAGTGCAGCCTCGAGGGCTGCCAGCTGGCGCACCATCGATGGCTGGGATACGTCGAGTTCATCCGCGGCCGCCGTGAGGCTCCCCGCCTCGACGATACGCACGAACGCCGCCATCGCCTTGAGCTTGTCCATCAGCGATTGTCGATTACTGCGATGGGCGCAGCAATCCACTGCGGGCCACCCCATAGGTCTGCCGCCCGACCGCGGCGACGATGCGACCCGTCCGCGGCGCTCACCGTGCCGCAGGCGAAGCACAGCACCCCAACCCCCCTTGAAAGGAGCCATCCATGGCCCGTGTATCCGTCATCGACCCGAAGACCGCCACCGGTGCGGCCGCCACATTGCTCAACGCCGTACAGGCACAGCTCGGCATCACCCCCAACTTCATTCGAGTCCTGGCCAACTCGCCCAAGGCGCTCGAGGGATTTCTCGGCCTGTACGGTGCAGCGGCCGGCTTCGCGGTCGACAAGGCGACGCAGGAGCGCATTGCTTTGGCGGTCGCCGAAGGCAACGGCTGTCAGTATTGCGTGTCGGCGCACACGGCGATCGGCCGCCACGCCGGCCTGAGCAACGAAGAGATGGCCCTGAACCGCCGTGGCTCGTCGTCGGATGCGAAGGCCGCCGGTGCCGTCGCATTCGCCAGGACGCTGAACGACCACCTTGGCGAAGTGACCAGTTCCGAGTTCGACACTGCGCGCGCCGCGGGCTTGTCCGACGGGGAGATCGTCGAAATCATCGCGATCGTCGCACTGAACATCTTCACCAACGTGCTCGGCAAGGCCACGCGGGTGGAGATCGACTTCCCGAAAGTCGAGCTGATGCGTCCGGCGCCCGAGGTCAGCGCCTGACCACGGCGGCAACGCTGGCCGGCCACGGCGGGCACCGCCGCGGCCGGCTGCCCCGACCCTCGAGAACCCGATGACCATGACGCGCAGCTTTGCCGACATCGCTTTCACCGCCGCTGTACGCGCCTTCCAGGCGCGCATGGGAAGCCGTGATCACTACGCTGCACTCGACGAGGTACAGGCGCACGGCACCGTCCTGACCGAGCGCGAAGCCGGATTCATTGTCGAGCGCGACGGCTTCTATCAGGCCACCGTGGGCGAGAACGGGTGGCCGTACGTGCAGTTCCGGGGTGGACCGGCGGGCTTCCTCAAGGTGCTGGACGCGACGACGATCGCCTACGCCGACTTCCGCGGCAATGTCCAGTACATCAGCGCCGGCAATCTCGACGGCGACGACCGCATCGCCCTGATCCTGATGGACTACGCCCAGCGTCGACGACTGAAGATCTGGGGCCGTGCGCGGCTGGTCGCCGCGCGCGACGACGAAGCGCTGATCGCCCGACTCGAGGTACCGTCCTACCGCGCGCGCATCGAGCGGGCAGTGGTCATCGCGATCGAAGCGTTCGACTGGAACTGCCCACAGCACATCACACCGCGTTACACGCAGGCCGAGATCGAGAGGCGCTCTCCGGAACGCCCGACGGCGTCCGCATTGGGTGACGGTCCTCTGGCCCTGACCGTGGCCGGTGTGCGCGAGCTCACGCCACGCGTACGCGCCTACACCCTGCGCGCGGCCGACGGTGGCCCGTTGCCAGCGGTGGCAGCCGGCGCGCACCTGGACGTCCCGGTGCCCCTGGCCGACGGCCGCGTCGTGACCCGGCGCTATTCGATCGCTTCCGATCCCGCGCGGCGCGAGACATGGGAACTGGCCGTGCTGCGCGAAGAGCACGGCAGCGCAGGCTCCGAGGGCGTGCACTCGGGCTACCGGCTGGGACTGCGTCTGAACGTCGCCCTGCCCGGCAACGACTTTCCGTTGCACGACGACAGGCGGCCAGCCGTGCTGGTCGCCGGCGGCATCGGCATCACGCCGCTCCGCGCGATGGCCTACGCGCTGCAGTCCTCGCACCGCGAATTCAAGCTGCACTACGCTTCGCGCACCCGCCGCGAGATGGCTTGGGCCGATGACCTGGCATCGACGTTCGGCTCCCGACTGTCGACGTACTTCTCCGATTCCGGCACGCGGCTGAACATCGACGCGCTGGTGCGCGACGCGCCCGGACACGCACTGTTCTACGCCTGCGGTCCCACACGCCTGATCGACGCCGTACTTGCTGCCGCGCAGCGGCACGGTGTGGCGCAGCGCGTGCGAAGCGAACGATTCGTGACGCCGCGTCGCGCAGGCGACTCGTCGATCGAGGTCGAGTTGCGACGCTGCGGCCGGCGCGTGCACGTGCGGGCCGAACAGACGATCCTCGAGGCGATCGAAGCTGCCGGCGTCACCGCGCCGTCCTCATGCCGCACCGGCACCTGTGGCACGTGCGCGATCAAGGTGCTCGCTGGCGTGCCGGCGCACCGGGACACCGTGCTGACGGCGGCCGAGCGCGAGCGCGCCGGGCTGATCTGCATCTGCGTGTCGCGCGCCAGCACCCCGGATCTCGTGCTCGACCTTTGAGTCGCGCCACGAAGTCTTCCCGGCATGGCGCCTGTCACGACGCAGCAGGTAGCCCTTGAGCCGCTGGCGAACCTGTCCTCGAGTGTTGACCGCATCAGCCGAGCGCCCGCGCCAGGCCGCGGAGCGCCGCGTCGGCCGGATCGGGGATCCCGACAGCGCTGAGCCGGGATCAAAGGCGCCAGGGCACGGCCTCGACTGGCACCGGGACGCACCCCGGCGCGGCCCCGACCCGAAGCCCGATGGGCGGCTGTGCGCCGCAGATAATTCCCCGATGCCCGAGCTGCCCGAGGTCGAGGTCACGCGCGCCACGCTCGCCGAGCGCCTGCACGGAGCGCGCATCCGCTCGGCGACGCCGGGCAAGCCGCTGCGCTGGCCGCTGGGTTGCGCGCCGCAATCGCTGGTCGGGCTGACGGTCGGCGTGCTGCAGCGGCGCGGCAAGTACCTGTGGATGCCGCTGGCGCACGCATCGCGCCGCGGCGGGCTGCTGTTGCACCTGGGCATGTCGGGTTCGCTCAATCTGGCCGAGGCGCCCGGGCCGGCCGGGCCGCACGACCACTTCGATCTGGCCACCAGCCGTGGCACGCTGCGGTTGACCGACCCGCGCCGCTTCGGTGCCGTGGTCTGGTCCGACGCGCTGCACGTCGACCCGGCGGCGCGCCTGCTGGCCCGGCTCGGCCCCGAGCCGTTCGACCCGGCGTTGACCGCGGCGTCGCTGCACCAGGCGCTGCGGTCGCGGCGCACGTCGATCAAGGCCGCGCTGCTGGCGGGCGACCTGGTCGTCGGCGCCGGCAACATCTACGCCTGCGAGGCGCTGCATCGCGCCGGCATCGATCCGCGCACGCGCTGCGAGCGCCTGAGCCGCCCGCGCTGCGACCGCTTGCTCACGGCCCTGCGGCAGACGCTGGCGCGTGCCATCGAACTGGGCGGCTCGACGCTGCGCGACTTCCGCGACGCGCACGGCGCCAGCGGCGCATTCCAGCTCGAGGCGCTGGTCTACGGCCGCACCGGGCAGCCCTGCAAGCGCTGCGGCACGCCGGTGCAGCGCATCGTCCAGGGCCAGCGCTCGACCTACTTCTGCCCCGGCTGCCAACGGCGCTGAGACCCCGGGCGCAGGGCGCGCGCTGGCCATGCCCGCGCACCGCATTCACCCTGGCGCGGCCACGCGGTATGACGACTCGACGCGGCCGATGCAGGCGGCCCCGCAGCGCGTCGGCCGGCCTGCGCACAGTTGGCCGCGCCTGTCACGTGTTGTTTCGGCTGCCGCCGCGGGCGCGCCCCGGCGCTGCGCTAGCATGACCGTCCTGCCGCCGGCCGCCACTTCCGCCATGCCCTCCACCCTGTCGCGCGACCTCGACGCACTGGCCGACTGGCGGCGCGCACTCGACCGGCACATCGAGGCGCTGGCTCGACTGCTGGCCGACCAGGACCTGCTCGATGTCGATGCCGCCGCGCAGGTGTCGACGCTGCGCCAGCGCCTGGGCCACGACCGGCTGGTGCTGGCGTTCGTCGCCGAGTTCTCGCGCGGCAAGTCCGAGCTGATCAACGCGTTGTTCTTCGCCGACACCGGCCGCCGCGTGCTGCCGGCCACGCCGGGGCGCACGACGATGTGCCCGGTCGAGCTGGCCTGGGATGCACACCAGCCTGCCGGCCTGGCGTTGCTGCCGATCGCCAGCCGCAGCGGCGGCCAGCCGGTGTCGGTGCTGCGCGGCCAGCCCGACCAGTGGCGGCACGAGCCGCTCGTGCCCGGCGACGCGGCCGGGCTGGCGCGCGTGCTGCAGGAGGTCACGCGCACCGTGCGCGTGCCGCTGGCCGAGGCGCGCGCACTCGGCTTCTGGGACGACGACCAGCCCGAAGACAACCCGCCGCGCGATGCCCACGACCAGGTCGAGGTGCCGGCCTGGCGCCATGCATTGATCAACTATCCGCATCCGCTGCTCGAGCGCGGCCTGGTCGTCGTCGACACGCCCGGGCTGAACGCCATCGGCGCCGAGCCCGAGTTGACGCTCGGCCTGCTGCCCTCGGCGCACGCGACGGTGTTCGTGCTCGCCGCCGACGCCGGCGTCACGCGCTCGGACCTCGCGATCTGGCGTGACCACCTCGGCGACCGCGCGCTCGAGCGCTTCGTCGTCCTGAACAAGATCGATGCGCTGGCCGATCCCCTGCTCGGCGCCGAACAGGTCGCGGCGCAGGTCGTGCATCAGTGCACGCAGGTCGCAGCGACGCTGGCCGTGCCGCGTGAACGCGTCTACCCGCTGTCGGCACGCCAGGCGCTGGCCGCGCGCGTGCATGCCGATGCGCCCGCGCTGGCGGCCAGCGGCCTGCCCGCGCTCGAGCATGCGCTGGCGACCCAACTGCTGCCGCAGCGCGGTGCGCTGCTCGGCCGCATGGTCGAGGACGGCAGCCAGGCGCTGCGCCGGCAGGTGCAGCGGCGCATCGCCGACCGGCGCCGTCAGGTCACCGAGCAGTTGCTCGACCTGCGCGAACTGCGCGGCAAGAGCAGTGCACGGCTGCAGATGATGAGCGACCGCTTCGAACGCGACGCCGCCAGCTTCGAGGAGTGCCTGCCGCGGCTGGCCGCGTTGCGCGCGGTGCTCGCGCGCCTGATGCGCGAGCTGTTGCGATCGTTGTCGAGCGAGCGCGTGCGCGACGAGATCACCCGGCTGCAGGGCGAGGCCCAGGCCAGCGTGTTCCGGCTCGGCGCCGCCAGGTCCTTTGCACGACTCGGCGCGAACCTGCGCGGCCACCTCGACGCCGCCGAGGCGACGCTGGACGAGATCGACCAGATGCTCGCGGCCAGCCAGGGCGAGCTCAACGCCAGGTTCGGCTTTGCGCTGGCGATGCCGCGCAAGCCGGGACTGGACAGCTATCGGCGCGAGCTGCAGCGCATCGAGGCCGGCCACGGCCGCTACTTCGGCCTGACGCGGATCTGGCGCCTGTCGCAGACCACCTTCCTGGCGCAGTTCCTGCAAGCACTGCAGTCGCGCCTGCGCGCGGTGTTCGACAGCGCGGCGCTCGAGGTCGCGCACTGGAGCAATACCGCGCTGGCGCAGATGGAGTCGCAGTTGCGCGAGCGCCGTGGCAGCCTGCAGCACCGGCGCGAGGCCTTCGCACGCATCCGCGCCGCCGAGGGCGGGCTCGAACAGCGCATCGCCGAGATCGACGCGCAGCACGACCACTGGCGCAGGCTGGGCGAGCGTGTCGACCGCGACATCGAGGCGCTGCGCCTGCTCGCCGCGGCGGCGCCGCGCCCCGGCGCGGCCGG